>JBGOZA010000090.1:0-5209 GCA_041480025.1 Bathyarchaeia archaeon
CCTAATAGTTTGTGCTATATATTGCGTACAGTGGGTTGTTTTTCAGGGATCATATCTTCTCGGGAATCAATTCTATGTATAGTCATGTCAAATAGAGGTGAAAATAATGGGTTACGAAAGACGTCCTATGGGTCCACGAACGATGACTAAAGTAGTCTGCTCTGATTGTGGGAAGGAATGTGAAGTTCCATTCAAGCCTACAGAGGGACGACCAGTATATTGTCGTGAATGCTATCCAAAGCACGCTCGCGCACGATTCTAATCAGATAATTTCTGTTAGATAGTTTGCCAAATTCTCTCTTTTTTTATAGTTTCTTGCTTTTGCTTAGCTTCCTAAAAGATAGGAGAGGTCATCGACGTTGCTCAGCCTCTCAACTCTTATTCTTCATCATCTTCCTAATGCGCTGTACAATATCAAATTCTCTTAGAGTCTAACCAGAACGCTATGCCAATAGCAAAGAGATTGATGACCAAATTGGAGATTACCAAAGTTACCAAGTCCATAGGGGTGAAGTAGCTTGATGCGTTTATTGTCAGAAGGAATATTGACAAAGAAATCATCCCGTACTTACCAATAAACGTTGTACCTTCTGAGGACTTCAGATAGACCATCAATCCTCCAATAAGAATCAGGTTTTCTACGATAACCGAAGGAACTAGGTAGTTCCATAATCCAAGACCAATTTTGTATGTGTCCGGGCTGTCGATGAACAGGGGTAGGTCGGGTCTGTGGGTGATGAAATCGAGGAAGAAATGTGACATTACTGCCAGTCCCAGAACAATAGCAGTATTGTCGTCCCGTAGACCACGTCTGATTGAAACTATCCTATATGTGATGTATGCTATGCCTCCCCAAAACAGAGAGAATATTAGACTATGAGAAAAGGGATAGTAGATTAGATCAAGCGGGCTAGCAGCAGTGATTCCAGGAACAATGGTTGCTTTTTCTACGCCCAGAAGAACAAGAGAAGCCCACAGAATATCTGCAAATTGAACAGCAAGGAACAAGGACCCCAAAGAGACATTCTTATCAGCTTTCTTGAGAGCGAAAGCCACGCCAAAATGCCCAATGAACATAGTTGATATCCTATTGATTTCGAGCAGTGGTAGTTGTATTTATGCTTCTGAAGCATCCGCTGGAGTATTAAGGGAGGCGTCATTGATGCTACCTAGTCATGTTGCGCGCGCCAATATGTCTGAGAAACCATTTCGTTGCTAGCCTCGCTACTTCTTCAAGCTTTCCAGGTTCTTCAAAGAGATGTGTTGCTCCTTGAACAATACTCAGCTCCTTCTCACAATTCATTCTATCATAAGCAATACGATTCAGTTCTAGCACTTCTAAATCATCTCCGCCAACTATCAAGAGCGTAGGAGCCTTCACCAAATTCAGAGTTTGAAATGCCATATCCGGTCTTCCTCCACGGGATACAACAGCGAATATATCTATTGATGAATCAACAGAGGCTAGTAATGCAGCAGCTCCCCCTGTACTGGCGCCAAAATATCCAATCTCCAGATTCCTTGTTCTAATGTGATTCGACGTCCAATTAGTGGCCTCAACCAGTCTCTTGGCGAGGAGAGAAATATCAAATACGTTTCCTCTGTCTGAAGCTTCATCCTCAGTTAGCAAGTCAAATAGTAGAGTTCCGAAGCCTGATGCCTGTAAAACGCTTGCGACATAATTGTTTCGTATACTATGTCGACTGCTTCCACTACCGTGGGCGAATAAAATGATTCCTTTGGGAGAAGAGGGTAGCCATAAAATTCCTTGTAATCGTGCTGAACTAGCCTCGATTTCAACCGATTCCTGTGTTCCAGAATCTTTCATCATGGAATATACCCTCTATGTAAAAGTTAGATCTATTCGAATACAAGCTTTATGGCCAAAGAAATGTTCCTAGCGCAATATGATGGAGACTGTTCCACGCGCTCCTTGGCGACAGTTGATTGAGAAGGTTTGGACAGCATACGCTCTTTGCGATTGACCTAACAGTTATGGTGCCACGGATGCCTGGCAAGAGATAAAAAAAACTGTCAGGCAGATGTGGAAATAGTCAGCACGATGGCTTGAGTCTAGAGACAGAGTATCACAGAATACCAAGGTTTAATTGCATATGATAGGATTTCTATGCTTGATCACTGGAATGAAATCCGAGTGCGCGCCACGTGAATTTCCCCCCATTGGCCAGATGCTTTGGAGATCCTAGCATGGTTGAAGGAAGCGGATTTGCGGGTAGAAGGGAAGAGAGGCTTAGAGCGGAGCGGCTGAGGAAATTCATCGAGGGAAAGAACAAGATAATTGTGTTCCCAGATATTTCTGAAGTAGAAAAAGTCAAGAAACCCAACGGGAAACGATCGAAACGTGCAAGAAACACGGCAACTCAATAGCAGATTCCGGTTCATATTATGACTGTCGGAAGGACTGACGTCCAGTTTTTGGAAATCACCCATGGAACGAAGCTAGGTGCTAAGTGCCCTGTATGAATTGCAGGGTAGAGTTCGCGCGCGGGGAAAACTAATATAATTCTGAATGGCAGTCAGGTCTGATTGCCAATGTCCGCAGTTGAAATAGTCAAGAACATAAGCTGGGTGGGTGCTGTTGACTGGAATGTTCGAAGTTTCCATGGTTTCACATACTCAACTCATCGAGGAACAACATACAATTCGTATCTCATAATGGATGACAAGATAACGCTTGTAGATACCGTATTCGGCCCTTTTGGGAATGAGATGCTCGAAAAGATAGCTGAGATAACCAACCCAGCCAAAATTGACTATGTAATAGCTAACCACGTTGAGACAGACCATTCAGGAGCAATCCCCGAAATCATGAGAATAGCTCCCAACGCTACAGTCATTGGAACTGCAAGATGCAGAGAAGGGCTTCAGAAACATTATTTCGGCAACTGGAATTTCCAGGTTGTTAAGACAGGAGACGAAATCAGTTTAGGCTCAAAAACTCTGAAATTCATAGAGGCACCCATGCTGCATTGGCCAGATAGCATGTTCACATATATACCAGAAGATTCGTTGCTTTTGCCAAACGATGCTTTCGGACAGCATCTGGCAACTTCAAGAAGGTTCAACGATGAGGTGGATCAAGCCATCTTAATGGAAGAAGCTGCGAAATACTACGCCAACATTCTTTGGCCATTGAGTGCTATGGTAGCTAGAAAGATTGAGGAAATATCCAAGATGGGTCTCCCAATTAGGATGATTGCACCAAGCCACGGGGTGATTTGGCGAGACAGGCCCTTACAAATTGTTGAATCCTACCTTAGATGGGCAAAAGGAGAGGCGAGAAAAAGAATCCTGGTTATCTATGATACTATGTGGGGCAGCACAGAGAAGATGGCCAAAATGATCATGAAAGGAATCATCAGTGAGGGTGTCGAAACAAGTCTATTCAGGCTACCATACTCTGATCGAGGAGACATTTTTAAAGAGCTGCTAGATGCAGAATGCCTGGTTATCGGGTCATCAACGATAAACAACAGTATTTTGCCAACAGTATCTCCTTTCCTCGATGAGTTGGTAGGTCTCAAGCCAGTAAACAAGACTGCAGCTGCCTTCGGATCTTTTGGCTGGGGCGGAGGAGCAGTGAAGACTATAGAAGATTCCATTGCAAAAGCAGGAATCAGGAACATAGTTCCATCTCTAGCAGTAAAATGGGCCCCCGATACACTCGAACTGCAAAAATGCTTCGAGTTTGGAAAAGAGATAGCGCAGAAAATTCAATCCAATGAATAATGCCCCTTGAGAACAAGTTGCGAGAACAAAAATCATGAAATCTGAAAAACCTGATTTCATAATTCTTCAGTCTCCAAGTATCGAAGCTGCTCATCAGGCAGCAAAGGAAGCTCTGTCCAAACGCAGGAATCTTATCCTAGTTGGAAATTGCAGCGTTGAATACCAGGGAAGAGCTAGAAGCCTGCTAGAGCCCGGAGAAAGAATAGTCTTGGTGAAATCTGACGGAGCCATGCTAGTTCACCGTCCGACTGGGAGCGAACCCGTCAATTGGCAACCATCCGGCTGTATGTTCAGATCAACTTTATCACCAGAAGCATTTGTTCTTCACGCCACTCGAAAGAATCCTGATGAGTCTCTTGCAGTGTTCTTCACCGACATTCAGATAATGATTGCAGCAAAGCTGGTTGATATTGGTGACTTCAATCTCCATGTTAGTGAGAAAGAACTGCAGAAGGTCATATTCGCGCATCCTAGTCTTCTTCTCTCTGACCTGAAGCCAATCACATACGAAAAGAAGATTGAACCCGGTTTCATCGATATCTATGGTCTTGATTCTGCTGGACGCCTTGTGGTTGCTGAGCTTAAGAGAGTTAGAGCGGGAAAAGCGGCTGTTCTTCAGCTTGCCAGGTATGTTGAGTATGTCAAGGGAACAACACCTCTTGAAGTTAGAGGAGTCTTGGCTGCGCCTCAAATAGCCAAAGGTGTCCAAGCCATGGTGTCAGTTTTAGGCCTGGAATTTGTCCAAATTGACTTGAAGAGATTCGCGGAGTCTATTGCCGGAAAGACGGATAGAAAGATGGGTGAATTCATAAAATAGTTGTTATATAATTTGTATTTCACATAGCGCGTTTAGTAATTATCAAGAATTTAATTCTGAAATTGCCTGTTCTAACAGCACAATTTCTTCTTTTAGGTCATGCTGATATACGACATGGTCTCCACCAGCTATTTCTATGTAACCTCTGAACAATGTTTTTCCGCTATCCGCGCGCGTAAGCCAGTTTGCCTAACATGAGCGTATGTCTTTTGGATGGATAGTAGCTGTCTTGGTTCTAGAATTGATGCAGGTTTGTGCGAAGATGTATCGTATACTTCGGTAATCAATGGCAATCGATCTTTGGGCAACTTCTCCCCATTCTCAGATGCATAAGACAGGCTGTCCTTTATGACCAAGAGTTCATTGACCAATGCTTTCTTAATAGTCCGCTTCTCTTTTTCATTTTTCGAAAAATCGGCAACTTGAGACAAAGAGAAACCAACAATGACTCCAGCTATTGCGATAATCGAGTCCCACTCGCCCATTGTTTTCCAACTTCAACTCTCTCTCCTGATGAGTTTACTTTTATTACTTCTCATGTGTCAGTAGGCAGAAACACTTCAGCGCGCGCTAAGTTAGTAGAGTATAGCGCGACAAATCTGCTCACGAGTTTGTATCAAAGAAGTTGCCCATGTTGAGAAC
>JBGOZA010000091.1:0-5198 GCA_041480025.1 Bathyarchaeia archaeon
CAAGATGTGGTCAGCAGGTTGAAGAGACCGCTTTGTTTTGTTCGAATTGTGGAGCATCCGTCAGAGAGCAAACCAGAACGGGGCAATCTGTTCCCACTCCTTCTGGTTCTCCTGGAAGATTTGGACCAGGACAGTACGGAGGCGGTAGGGAAAGATTGCGCGAGATCGTTGACAAGTTTCGCCAAAAAGGAGCCACAAATCCTGAAAATGCGATGACCCTTCAGGCGCTGGATCTGCCGGTGCGCTTTGAAGAAGCTATGCGTCGAAGACTTGGTCAATCAGGCATCGTCATTGAAATAGACGGCAAGTATTATCTGGATGAGGCACGGCTCAAACAGATCCGAGAGCAACAGGCGAAAACGTGGTCTGGAAACGGCGGAGGCAACGGCTGGAGAAGATCAGGTCCGCCGCACTGGTTCCGCATCGTTGGTATTCTGCTGATGCTTCCAATCGGTCTAATCATCGCCCTTGCGCTGTTCCACTTTTTCCCTTTCCGAATAGGATTCTTTCCAGGGGAATTCCTAGTCAGTCTGCTGATTCTCTCCCTCATGTTGATCGTAGCCAGAATTCTGTTCTGGCGGTCGAGAAGGAGATACTGGCGTAGGAGCGCGCTAATCGATTAGATGAATAGACAAGTTTCGAAGAAGCTCCCAGCTTCCACGCAATCCAGAGTTTCAGCAAAGTTCTTGCTGCGTGTGCTTTCTATTGCTCCTGCTTCATGCCACATTTTGGACAGAAACCTGCTTCGGAAGAGAGTTCTGCTCCACAGTTCATGCAGTACTTCTTGCCTTCTATTCGAGATATAGAGGAAGATGTCTTCTCCACCTCTGAAGGGATAGCTACTGGCGACACTGTGGTCTGTGTTGTCTGCGTGGGTTGAATCGATGGAGGCCTTAACTGTAAGAATGCTATCGCCAGCAACAGAAGATCAAACCAGACAATAACGTAGCCAATCAAGATTATTGTTAAGACCGCTCCTAAGAGCAGTACGGTCCCTGCTGTTCCGAACAGGCCCATGCCCGATTTGTCTCTGAGAGATGAAAGCGATCGCCTGTAGAACAATGCGACAACGATAGTGGAGACAAAAAGTATGATGAAGACTGCTAAAGCCGCTGTCAAGAAGGGCATGATGTCACTGTAAGTCAAGTTTGTTGTATCAGGAGTCATCCCTGATAGTGTGGCCCAATCTCCGTTCCAGCTCGGGAAGATTTTGTACAGGAAACTTGACAAGGAGTTGATCAACATGCCTATTGCCACTGCTATTGCGGCAATTATGCCCCCTATCCCAGTGATTGTTCCATACAGCATATTGTTGAATATGCCTGCTTCTCTGTAGTGACCCGCTAGACCTTTGACGCCGACCAGCATCAGGATTAGTCCAATAATAGTTATGAAACCGCTGCCAAAAGGCGGCAAACGTGAAGAAACCAGAAAGCTTGCGAAGATTAGAATCGCACCAATTCCAGCCAGATTCTTCTCTAATTCAAACTCCAATTGATTCACCGTCTGATAGAGATAGAATGGTCAAGCCCATAATGTATGTTTTTCCTTCTAGGAGCGAGCTCATTTCTTCAGGAAACCAAGGGTTATGCTGCTAGAACCACTACAGCGGTTAAGTTTTCGCAGCGCTGAGCGAGCACTATATGCTGGGAGCGGTGACCGAGAAAAGCAGGCATCATGCACGCCGAGGAAAAACTCGGTCACCATCTTCCTAGAGCACCTCTGTTGGGGTAAACTTCGGCAACAATCACTAAGGCAACGCCAATATTACAGGATTTTTCAGAATTGACACCAATTTTGTTCCAGATAATGCCAAAATTCAGAACCGTAGCTCACCATACGGATCAGTAAGAACTCACACTTCTTGTTTGGAGAATAACAGCGCGCGCGCTCAATAACACACGCTGCGCAGGAGCTAAGTCTTCTGAGGGTCTTTGATATACTTCGCAGTGAAGAAGGTGCAGCAGACCAAGGCAACTGACAATATGAACCAGGGAATTCTGCTGTCGAAAGCGTAGATGAATCCTCCAATCAATGAACCAAAAGTTCCAGAAATGAAGAGCAGGACCCCATCCATCCAAACTCCTCCAAACTGAACTCCTGCAGTCCCACCCATCAGTGAGAAGACGCGGCCTCTTTTGCTAACTGGAATATGGCCCACCATCAAAGCAGTGAACGCATTCGGAGTCGCACTATTGAAAACTGCTAACAAAAGTATGACGGCTAGCATTTCCATGAAAGAAGTGCAGAATGGGAACAGGAAACAAGCAATCGGAGAGATTACGGAAGTTGTGAGAATGATCTTTCTCGGACCAAACTTGTCAATCAACCGTCCCATAGGAATCGACAACAACAGGTTGAACGCTCCCGCAACAAGCGTCAGCACACCGAAATCATAAACAGATAATCCAACCACCTTGTTTGCTCGTACTATCCAATACGGTCCCGCTAGAGCAGAGAAGAACATTATGACCATCTGGATCACCGCAACTGAACGAAGAGTCGGTGAGAACCATTTCACCGTCTCCACAATTCCCAGATAGGAATGCTTCAGCAGCCCTGGAATCTCTCCAAGCGTTACACCTTTCCTATCGCCAACCTCCATGGTCTCCTTGAGCCATTTGAGTCGAATTACCGCTACGAGAAAGCTGAGTATCCCACTGACCGTATATGAGAGTCGCATCGCAGGCACGACGTCTCCCAAGAAGACCTTGTCGATCAGGAAACCTCCAATGTACGGGATCACTATCCCAATAGTTGAAGGGATCATATTTGTCGTGGCATAGCCTATTCCCCTCAACTTCACTGGAAGGCTGTCAGCCATAATTGCGTTCAGTGCTGGCATGTAGAAGAGAACCAGCTGCTGAATGAAAACTCCTAGAGCAAGTGTCTGCCAGTTCCAAGCTGCAGCATAGAAGAAATATGATATTCCATACGCAAATGTTGAGAATCCTACGAGCTTGACTCGTCCCTTCATATCAGCGACGTATCCACCTAGTGGATAGAAGATTAGGCCCGCAATTCCTCCCAAAGCTGTGATCATTCCAATATCCTGAACAGAACCTCCTAGGGCCAGTACGAAGAGTGAGAAATATGGTGCAGCAAGAGACTGGGACATGGTGAATATGATTCGGCAAACCGTGAGTACCAATACGTTTCCGGTCATGAAACTGAATGTTGACTTCATAGTTACGATACCATTCCAAAGAGAGCAGTGCGCCATTTTCTGCGTCTGCGCTCCAGTTCCCCCGCAATAGTTGCACATTCCTTGAGAGGAGACCCTTTCATTTTGTGCCGCTAGTTAGTTGTTGGTGTTTCTTAAGAAGTATGCTGCGAGAACCGAAATGGCGGAAACAAGACCCACGTAGATGAAACCGATTTGGAATCCAAAGGTATCTGCAAGATAGCCCATGATCACAGGACCAAGAGCACCTACCGTATAGGCCAATGTGAAGTAGATTCCATATATTAGATCGCGATTCTCCTTGGTGGTTGATGTTCCTACAAAAGCTTGGATAATTCCGCCTACACCTTGACAGACAAATCCGAGCGGTACAAAGACTAGCACAAGCTGAGTGGCGTTGCTGCAATAGGGGAGAAGGAACCACAGTAGACTTGCAGCGCCCATTGTAAACATCAGAACCTTTCTTCTCTCAAATCGGTCTGAGAGATATCCCCAAAGATATGGTGCAGGCAGTCCTGCTCCCATGAAGATTGCGAATAAAGCGCTTGCCTCCAGTGATGACATGGCCAAGTCCTGTACAAGGTATGATGGGATGAAATCTCTCGCTCCCATCCTGAACGCCATCACCATCTCAACTACCATGACTACTAGTACAGTCCTGTTGTGCAGCACATCACGCAGGCCGTCCAATAGAAATGTCATACTGGACAAGCCTTTCCAATCGCTGGAACTCTTCGATTCGGAGATAAACAGGAATGCAATCCCAACAATTGCTCCAGGAATCGAGAATGCAAGAATTGTATTCCTCCAGCCAAACATAGACAGAAGGAAACTTGCTATGAAGGGAGTGATGAATGTTCCAAGTTGTGCAGCGGTTATATTTGTTCCCAATGCTCTGCCGAGCCGTTCCCTGGAAAAGGTTTCAGTGATGTACGCAGCGCCTGTGGGATGCTGAGGACTGGCCCCAATCCCGGCAAGAGCGCGGCTGATGAACAAGCCCTCAAAGCCACTTGATATCGAGCCGAAAGAGGTTGCAATTGACTGCCAAAGCATACCAAAGCCTAGCAGATACTTTCTCCTCACATATCTTCCTAGAAAACCCATAACGATCTGAAGTGCACCGCTGGACATTCTATACGCCATAGATATCATCCCAACAAGACCGTAAGATAGATTCAGTTCCGAAATCATTGAGGGATAGAGAACGGGCATCAAAGTGTCATATGTGTGATTCAGTACGTGAGAGATTATTACCAAGGCGAAACCTGAGTTTAGCTTGCTCTTCTTCTCAGTAACCGTCTTTGAGTCCATCAGGAGCACGTTCTTGTCGGGAGATAGATGCCTCCAAAGATGAAACGAGATAGTTAAGAGCTTCTCTGCCTGGGCATGTTCCCGCTTCCCAGAGAAGAACTCTATAATCCACTTGACCTGAGCGCTCTATGAGGTTACCGCGTTCTCAGGCTTCTTGCCCTGAAGTACGCGGATCGTGTTCTCGACAGCCATCATTGCGCATCGGCGCCTAGCCTCATTGGTCGAACCTGCAACATGAGGGGTGAACACTACGTTATCCAATTCTAGCAGCGGGTTATCTTGATTGATGGGTTCTTCCTTGAAGACGTCTAAGCCTGCAGCTGCGATCCATTTCTCCTTCAAAGCGTGATAGAGAGCTTTTTCATCAACGATTGGTCCTCTTGCAGTATTGATTAGGATAGCATCCCTCTTCATGGTCTTCAACTCCTTCTCGCCGATCATGCCTCTCGTCTCATCTGTTAGTGGTACATGAACTGAGACGAAGTCCGACTCAGCCAAGAGCTGATCTAGGCTGCGACACTCTATAGGCAGCTCTTTCTCCAGCTTCCTTTTTCTAACGATATCATAGTAGACTAGTTTCATATCGAAGCCTTTCCCAATCCTAGCAACGCGTGACCCGATGCGTCCAAGCCCCAGTATTCCAAGGGTTTTTCCAGAAAGCTCCACACCAGTAAGGTTCGTTCGACTAGCTCTTCGACTCCAC
>JBGOZA010000092.1:0-5191 GCA_041480025.1 Bathyarchaeia archaeon
CCTCTATACGTACAACGACCAGTTCCTTGTCTTGATAGGAGAGTTCGTTCCATTCGAATGATACTGATGGCTTGGTTCTGCTGGCTATCTGTGAGAATTGTTGCCTACGGATCGTTCTAATTTCTCTCGGTACGACATTCTTCATCCTAAGGTCGAGCATGCCGACCAGGTCGAACGAATAGTCATCGATCCCAAAGATCAGCCATCCATTCTGTCCGAGCGCGGAGTTCGCAATAGCTACGATGGATTCCTCAATCTTGTCCGGTCCGCCCGGTGCATTGATTAGCTCGATTGATCTCTTGACCTCAATGATCTCTGTTTCCCTTCGATTCTCCACGACCCAAGCGACAACTTCGCTATCAGATTTCAAATCACCCCGACCAGCTAGCCGCTCTCGTCTTATGTCAAGCAGCAATCAAGAGTGCCCCCGGCGCAATCGGTCTCGGCGTCTAGATCTATACACGCCAGACATGACTGTTGGCTCCCATGTGGGCAAATCTCCTCTTATGTAGCCGGCTAGCCGCTCTGTATCCTCTTGTATGATGGTCTTCCGTCTAGACCGAGAGCCGTACTTGTGTGTCCTCTGCTTCATGACCTTGCTGTTCAGATACCTGCTCAGTTTCGCTATCAGTCTTGATGACGCAGAGTGTCTAAGGAAGATTCTAGGTTTACGTCCGTCAAATCTCATCTGAAGGTCTATCTCACGTAGGGTTTGGCAGTATTCTACAAGGAAACCGTCTATCCAAGCCCTATAGGGCTCCTGTACGTCACAGACCAGACTCGGCTTTGAGTGCTCAATTGAGTGAAGATAACCAAGGTACGGATCTAGATGCGAGCTTAGGATGGACTTGTAGACCTCCCATCGTAGGACCTCGTAGCTGAGATTGAAGATATTGTTCAAGGCGGCCGTAGCGCGATAAGATTCTCTAGCATCAGTTTGAAGGCCTTTCGGGAAGAGTTTGACAATCTGCTTGATGTATCTCTGGCTCAATTCGCCTTCAATCGAGAACAGTGCTGTTCTAGCTTTTTCGCCAGCTTGCATCTTCACAACCTCGATTTTTCTCAGGTAAGGTTGGCTGTCAAAACCTACGTCATATCGATCAAGTAGAGATGCTTGAGTTATGATTTTGGCTCTGAGAATGGCTTTAGCTATGAGGAGACCTTTCGCATTATTGTGTGCCTGATACTGCTTGACTCTGGTCTCAACATGCATGTCATAATCCAAAGGAAGATAGACGCCAAGCGGTCTCCCAGTATGAGAAGTCACAAGAACCTTCGTTCCATAGACGGAGGCCCAAGCTAGGGCTTTGGTTGAAACTGCACCACCTGAAGAGATGGCGATCTCGTCAACGTTGTAGAATGGGATTCTGCGCAACGGTTCTGTTCCGTTTCTGAGGAAAAAGTTTAGTCTATTGACGCCAAGGTAAGATCCACACTGGTCAAGAATGACTTTCATGATTCACTCCCTCGCCAAATCCTTTCGAGGCGAGAGACTTCGTCTGGAAACAGGGCTTTGAGGGCTGCTCTCAGTTCCTTTATCTGAGTCTTGAACTTGGCTGGAGTCTCTCGAATCTCTTCGAATGGTTTAGCCACTTCTTTCAAATCTTTGGCTTTGGGTCCGTAGCTTCCAACCTTGGCTTTTGCAAAGATGTGGTGTTCCATCCATTGTACGTCTTTCACAACTGGCAATGCGACTTCGGCCCAACCTCCACCAGATTCTAGGTCATTGATTAGGGCAAACAGAACTAGAGCTCCAAGATTGCGGCTGTATGCTTTCAGGAACTCATCGTCAGATGCTTCTACGAACTTTCGAATCTCATCGTCAAAGAACTTGCGAGAAAGAGTACCATACTGCTCGGGTCTTGTTATCTTCGACTTACCTTTCTCAGTAAGCGCATAGACGAGTTTGTCATTGACTACTCTTCTCTCCACCAATCTTTCTGCTTTCAATTCACGGAGGTGATTCGAGAGAGCCGATCTTGATCCGATTACTGTTTGAACTGCCTCAAACAGCTCCATGAAACCTCTTGGAGAAGCTAACTCTCGCATGATTCTGTGTTTGTTCCTCTCCTTGGCTTCCTTCTGGTACCTCACTTCGACCACCATTTGCAGCAAGATTTCCTATGGTAAAAGTGACCGAGGCAGCCAATATAACTGATGCTACTCAGGTAGTGTGAAACAACATTTTTATGCAAGTGTCATAGTACTTGAGTCCTGTGAAACAACATGAGTAGTATGAGCAAACATGCGACTAGGCGACAGACGTCTGCTGCTGACATTTCGTAAACAGGAGGTGGAAAATTGGAGGTAGATGTTGAGAAGAGAGAAAAACGTGAGACTTCGGTTTTAGGCACAAGAACGACACCCGAGCTCTTGACGTTCATCGACGAGGCTATCGAGGCATCTGAAGGGAAGTATACAACGAGAGCCGAGTTCACTAGAGATGCAATCGAAGGCTTTGCTAGATACGTCAAGGAGGGAGGCTTGAAACGCAGCCATGAGGAGAACGAGGAGCCTAGCGAACAAGACAAAGAGCACGAGGCCGGTGTAGAAGAAGCTTTGGAGCTTATCAAAGAAACTGAAGAAACGGACATTGAATCCTTCAGGGAGTTTGCAGAAAAAGCGAAAGAGAAGGCACTACAAAAATCAGTTTGGTCGGATCACCGTGTTCAAAAGGCAACAAGACGACTACTGAAAGATGAGGTCTACCCACGAGATTTTTGGAGCGACGAGACAAGATTCAGAAAGAAAAGAGCACGAGCGTACACTGAAGTTCTAAGAAATGTCCTAGAGATTCCAAGGTCGATTGCTAAAGAGCTCATCGAAGATCCGATTTTCAAAGGCAAAGAGTATCAGGAGTGGTGGTAGGGACGACCACTGTTCAGTGCCCTCAATGCCAACACAGCCAGCGACTGTACACTCCAACAATTGAGAAACTGTGGAGCTATCGCAGAAGAGTTGTCCGTTGCAGCAAATGCAGTTGCAGATTCAGAATTGTTCCAAAGACAAACGAGGTGACAGACTAAGAGAGAAGTCAGGAAGGAGAAACCGCAAGTCAGGCTCATGAAGCCGGGCAGGCATCCAAGAGGCTCTGTCTTGCAGCTCCCCCGAATCGGGGTTTGTATCATGCTCTGATAAGGGTATCGCGGTTCTTCTTCTGAACCTCTCAAAGATGAATGTCGAAACTCGAGAAAAAAGGAAAGATACCAAAGGCAGAACTGAGGAGGCTTCTCAAGCAAAGCAAGAAGAGAGAAGCAATCGCCAAACGGTACGGCGTCTCAAGATCAACAGTAGACCGATTGATCAGAAAGCACCGACTTAGCCATCTTGTAAGGAAGGGTCGGACACCACTATCAAAAAGACCTCAAAAGATAAAGCTCAAGCCACTAGCCGGAACATGGGTTTCGGTCAAGAACTATGTCCGGCACCTAGACAATGAGTATCACTTCGTCAATGTCAACGGTCCTCCGCTCAAGTACGTCAATCAGAAGACGTTGGTCTGTTCGAATACGCGACGCAATCCTGCAGGGCCATTCACCACAGTCGGAATCTATTCAATCGTCTACGTCAGCAATGTGTACTTCCTATTTACCACGAGCATTCGATATTCGCAGCAACCTAAGCCATTCAAAGAGATCCACAATTGGGTGAACGCTGCAGCTCCAGCGATTTTGGAGGAGTCGTATCACTCATCCTACTTTGTCGTCCGAATCGTGGCCTACACCTTTCATAGCCCAAAGAGAAAGCCGAAGGCTATCCGTTATGCCTAAGCATCAACAGAAGCGCAGGCCCGAGATCAAATCGAGCGATCTCCTTGAGCTCGGCCAAACACGAGAGAAGATTGAGCGCAATAGCTATGAAGAAATGATCTGCGGCCTCTACAACAAGTTCTGCTACGATTGTCCACAGTACCTCTGCGAGGTTCGGAGGCTTTGATACGTGGACAAAAGCGTGTGTCTGCCACGTTATCTGCTGGATGGAGTCAAACCTCTAAAGAATCATTATCCCAGAAACGTTAACCTCTTCGCCTTTGACACGGAGACCGCTTGCGGAGAGCCTTATCTTCTAACGTTCTGTGATGGCAAAGAAGTCTCATTCATTGATGTAAGCAGGAATACTGTGCTGGATAGGTTCTTCGAGTATCTTGAATCGCACTGCTTGAAATCAAAGAAGACGCATTGGTCCAACCTATTGTTTGCCCACAATCTCCAATTTGATCTAACCGCAATACTATGTCAGAGAGAAACTGAGATCTTCCGTTTTCTGCATCCTCCACTCATAGAACATAAGAAAGGGACAATCAAGGTCTATTGTGGAAAGACTTGGTTTGCTCAAATTAGATTGAAGAATGGCACTTACGTGAAGGTTCTTGATTCCGCTAACTTCATCAAAGGAAGCCTGTACGACATCTCTCGAAGTTTAGCACTGGCGTCCTCAAAGCCGAAGCGGCCATATTTTGTGGAGAACGGGAGGGCTCCAAGAAACCAAGACGAATGGTGGAGACTTCATGGGTACTGCAGAGCAGAAATCATGGCGCAATACGAGCTTGCCCAATTCATTCTGCGCATGCATGAGCAATACAATTGTGGCATAAGCGTATCAGCCTCACAATTGTCAAGCAAAGTCTTCCGCAGACACTACCTCAAATCGCTGATCCCTCAAGTGCCCCCATATCTCAGAAGCATGGTAGAGAAGACAATTCATGGCGGCAGAGCCTCCGCTTTCACACCAACGCCAACCGTGATTCCAAATGTTAGGATGTATGATTACAACTCATTCTATCCTTGGGCTATGACTGAACTGCCCTCCATAACATCAGGGGAGTGGAAGGAAACCGCCTGCTTTGTGGACGAACGTGAAGGCTTCTACCTCGTGACAGGTTACGTTCACCAGTGCGAGTATCCGATACTGTTGCGTAACTCGCATAGTTTCGATTATGCTAATGGTGAAAGAGTCGTTGATGTTCCTGTACCTTCCTATGAGCTTAGAGAAGCTATCAAATGCGGAGAAATAGATCTACAATCTGCCAGAGGCTATGTCTGGATACCAGACGGAAACGCTGAGAATCCCTTCAAAGACTACGTATTCGACTTCCACAGCAGGAAGAATGCTACTGCGAAAGACCATCCTCTTTAGATCACTTACAAACTACTGTTGAACACGCTGTACGGCAAGACATTCCAAGCGGTTA
>JBGOZA010000093.1:0-5179 GCA_041480025.1 Bathyarchaeia archaeon
ATGCGGACAACCTGGTCTAGGACATAGCTAAGCGTCCATTGGCCTTCCATCCATCAAAGGGAAGAAAGCCAACGACCCGGGTCCGAATCCCGGCGGCCGCACCATCTATACATTAGTTTCTAGATATTGAAGACCCAACAAGCCTACGATATGTCATGAATTGCTGAATCGGGTATGAGATCAGCCATCATTCCAGGGCTTCCCAGTTAGCCAAACTGTCTTGCCACCGTCGACGCCAACCCACCATCCCTACCTCTCGCGAAACAAACAATTGGATTGGGAGAGGCAGAATTGAACCGTCGTTCGTCCGTCGATAGAAAAGGTGTGTGTGGTATGGCTGGTTCGCACTTTTGGAAGGATAAGCATATAGTCGAGATTACTTAGTTGATGATTTATGGGAAGTATTCAGAAACGGATCACAAGAAGTTCGGATTAGTCTCAGGATATACACCAAAAGGCGATCAACCCAATGCCATAGATCGTCTATCCAGAGGGGTGCTGGATGGTCTGGAAAAACAGGTTCTGAGAGGTGCAACTGGAACAGGAAAGACCTACGTTATCGCCCACGTAATAGAGCAGGTTCAAAGACCCACCCTCATCATTTCACATAACAAGACACTGGCCGCTCAATTATATGGTGAGTTCAAAGCGTTCTTCCCTGAAAATGCCGTAGAATATTTCGTGAGTTACTATGATTTCTATCAACCTGAGGCATATATCCCTCAGACTGACACTTACATCGCAAAGGACGTGTCAATAAACGAAGAGATCGATAGATTAAGACATTCAGCAACTCAATCGCTTCTTACCCGGCGTGACGTTATTGTGGTGGCGAGTGTCTCCTGCCTGTACGGCATAGGTTCGCCCATTGAATATCTGAAAGCAGCCTTCAGATTGACCAAAGGCCAGACAATCCAACGAAACGTAATTCTCAGAAAACTCGTTGATATGCTCTATGAGAGAAACGATGTCGCCCTTACCCGGGGGAAGTTCAGAGCCCGCGGGAACACCATAGAGTTCTGTCGTGTCGATCAGGATAGTGCCGTGCGCATTGTTCTCCAAGAAAATGAGATTAAAGAGATATTGAATCTTGATCCGACTACTGGTCAAGTTACTGAACGAAGAGACTCCACCCTGATATTCCCGGCACGACATTTCGTTACTCCTCCTGACAAGCTAGATGACATACTTGATGGCATAGAATGTGAACTTGAGGAGAGGTTAGACGAACTCAATACACAGGGCAAATTGTTGGAGGCTCAAAGGCTTGAACAGAAGACAAGATACGACTTGGAGATGATCAGAGAAATTGGATACTGCACCGGCATTGAGAACTACTCTCGTCACTTTGACGGGAGAGCAACTGGAAAACCACCGAATACGCTTATCGACTACTTCCCGCAAGGATTTATGACGATCATAGACGAATCTCATGTTACCATTCCACAAATCCAGGGCATGTTCGGCGGTGACCTTTCCAGGAAGAACATGCTGATAGAGTACGGGTTCAGACTCCCCTCGGCAAGAGATAATCGGCCATTGACTTTTGATGAGTTCAGTGAGAAGATTGGAACCACAATTTACATGTCGGCGACTCCGGGCCGTTACGAATTGGGACTTGGTCAACAAATAGTTGAACAGATCATAAGGCCTACGGGACTCGTCGATCCGGAGATCATCGTCAGACCTGTAGAGGGTCATATGAAAGATTTGATCAACGAGCTCAAGAAGCGTATTGAAAGAAATGAGAAGACTCTAGTGACTGCACTCACCAAGAAAATGGCTGAGAACATCGCTGAGTACCTGCAAGATCAGGGCATCAAAGTCCATTACCTACACTCTGAAATAGAAACATTGGACAGAGTTAGAATTCTGAAAGACCTGCGACTAGGAGTGTATGACGCCATCGTAGGTGTGAACCTTCTAAGAGAAGGGCTAGACTTGCCAGAGGTATCGTTAGTAGCAATTCTGGATGCAGACAGTGAGGGGTTCCTTAGATCTGAGACTTCACTTATCCAAACCGTGGGAAGAGCCTCCAGGAACATCTACGGCCAGGCCATCATGTACGCCGACAACATGACAGACTCTATGAAGAGAGCGATATACGAAACTAACAGGCGGCGAAAGATCCAACTTGAATACAATACTCAGTACGGTATAGTTCCTGAGACTATTAGAAAAGAAGTGCGTGAGATACTTGCAGGAATTAGACCCCTGCAACCAGAAACCAGCAAATCGCGCCGGGGGTTGGGCGCTGAGAGAATGTCAAAGGCTGAGTTCTCTGCGTTGATAGCCGGTCTGGAGCAGGAGATGCTCGACCGAGCAGCGAAGCTGGAATTCGAGAAAGCGGCTGAGATCCGTGATACTATTAAAGCATTGAAAGGACCTAGAACATGATGCAGGAAGAACTGATTATCAAAGGTGCAAGAGAAAACAACCTCAAGAACATCACCCTCAAGATACCCAAGTACAAAGTTGTGGTAATCACAGGGCTGAGCGGATCCGGAAAATCATCATTGGCCTTTGATACGATCTACGCGGAAGGCCAACGACGATACATAGAATCACTCTCAGCATATGCACGTCAATTCCTCGGACAATTGGATAAGCCAGACGTTGACTACATTGAGGGCCTCTCCCCTTCAATAGCTATAGAGCAGAGGTCAGCCGCTGCAAACCCTCGATCGACAATAGCAACAACCACTGAGATACATGACTACCTGAGATTGCTCTTTGCAAGAATAGGTGTTCCTCACTGCTTCAGTTGTGGAAGGAAAATCGAGAGACAAACTGTTCAGCAAATTGTCGATAAGATCTTGGAACAAGAAAAGGACTCTCAAATCAGCATCTGGGCGCCCGTCATTAGAGGCAAAAAAGGCGAGTATAAAACGACCCTGACTACCTACCACAAGCTTGGATTTCTCCACGCAAAAGTTGATGGCCAATACGTGAGCACTGAGCAAGCACGACCTCTTGAACGTTACAAGAAACACACAATCGCAATTCTAATCGACGAGCTTCAAGTCACAGAGCAGGAAAAAGGAAGAATAGCAGAATCCGTGCAGACCGCGTTGAACTTGGCGGAAGGCGTTGTAACAGTAACTTCGAAAAATAGAAGCAACATGTTCAGTGAGAGACTTGCATGTCCAATATGTGCAATGAATATCGAAGAACTTGAACCCCGCGCATTCTCCTTCAACAGCCCTTACGGAGCGTGTAAAGAATGCACAGGCCTTGGAGTCAAGATAAGGATGGACCCAGATCTCGTTATCTCAGATAAAGGAAAATCGATTCGACAGAGAGCAATTGAACCCTTCTTTGGACCGATAGACGGTTGGGTTCTATCCAACTTCAAACCAATCGCTCTCAGACATGGTTTTGATTTTGACCGTCCAATACGGGATCTGACACGAGACCAACTCAACATTCTCCTGTACGGCATCAAGGACTCTGAAAGACACTCATGGGAAGGCGTCATCAACATTCTTGAACGAAGACTTAGAGATACCAAGTCAGAAGGCATGAAAAAATTCTACAGCAAGTACACGAGCGAACATACCTGCCCAAGTTGTCACGGAGAGCGTTTAAGACCAGAGTCACTTGCTGTAAAGATACAAGACAAAAACATCGCCAACGTGACGACGATGTCGATTGCTCAAGCACAGAAATTCTTTGAAACGCTAACATTGCCCGATAAGGAAGCCAAGATAGCCGGGCAATTGCTTAAAGAGACCAAAGAACGACTGGGGTTTCTGCTTCACGTCGGATTAGACTACCTAACTCTCGATAGAAGAACCAGTACACTGTCAGGAGGCGAAAGCCAGCGTGCACAACTCGCCACTCAGATCGGTTCCAGACTAACCGGTGTCCTTTACATCCTTGATGAACCAAGCATAGGCCTGCATCCCAGAGACAATAGGAGACTGCTTGAGATCCTCCACAAACTGCGCGACCTGGGTAACACGATCATAATCGTAGAGCATGATGAGGAAACAATCAGACAGTCAGACTATGTGATTGATCTAGGCCCTGGCGCAGGAGTTGACGGGGGAAGAGTTGTCGCCACAGGAACTCCAGAAGAGATCATGAGCAATTCTGCCTCAATCACTGGAGCTTACCTATCGCATAGGAAGACCATTCCAATCCCAACGATTCGAAGAAAGAATAGCGAAAAATCGTTGACAATCAGGGGAGCATCTGAGAACAACCTCAAAGGAATTGACGTACGCGTTCCACTGGGCACCTTCACTTGCATAACAGGAGTGTCGGGCTCCGGAAAGAGCACGCTCCTAAATGAAGTACTGTACAAGGCGCTTGCACAGAAATTCTACCATTCACGATCAAGGCCAGGGCGCTTCCAGAAGCTTGAAGGCGTAGAGAACATAGACAAAGTCGTGATAATCGATCAATCGCCGATTGGAAGAACACCCAGAAGCAATCCAGCAACATATGTTGGAGTTTTCACCCACGTCCGGGAACTCTTTGCCAAACTCCCCGAAGCAAGGGTTCGCGGATACAAACCAGGTAGATTCAGCTTCAACGTGAAAGGTGGGAGATGTGAAGCCTGCGAAGGAGCAGGCACAATCGAAATGGAGATGCATTTCCTTCCCGACGTTTACATTCAATGCGAAGTATGCAAGGGAAGAAGGTATGGAAGAGAAACTCTTGAGATCACTTACAGGGGAAAATCAATTGCGGAAATACTATCAATGACAATCAACGAAGCTCTCCAATTCTTCCACAACATCCCAGCAATCAAAAGAAAATTCCAGACCTTGGCAGACGTTGGCCTTGGATACATCACATTGGGACAGAGTGCAACAACGTTGTCTGGCGGTGAAGCACAAAGAGTAAAACTTAGCACGGAACTCAGCAAGGTAAACACTGGGAAGACGCTGTATATTCTTGACGAGCCAACAACGGGACTTCATTACGCAGATGTTGAGAAACTACTGAAGGTAATTCACAGATTAGTTGAGTTAGGCAACACCGTACTCGTCATAGAACATAATCTGGAAGTCATCAAGACAGCGGACCACATCATTGATCTCGGACCTGAGGGCGGAGACAACGGATGCTATGTTGTTGCAACCGGCTCTCCAGAAGAGGTTGCACAGGCCAAAGCATCATACACAGGCCAATACCTGAGAAAAATACTGGAACAAGATCGAATAGAGAA
>JBGOZA010000094.1:0-5141 GCA_041480025.1 Bathyarchaeia archaeon
AGGAGAACAAGCCCTCAGTTATTGGAATCTACTCCATGTACACAATGGAGGAGAATTCCCTCAGATTTGCCAGAAGACTGAGGAAAGAATGCGATATTCTTGTAGCAGGAGGTCCTCTCCCAACCATCAGCCCTGAAAAGTTTCTTCAAGACTTCGACTTGGTGGCGATTGGTGAAGGAGAGCAGACAATGTTCGAAATCGTCAACGCATTCAAGGCAGGAGACGATTTCTCCAAGATAAATGGAATCGCATACAAGAAGACTTCGCTGAACGGTCACCAACAATCTGATAATGATGAGAAGAACGATGTGACATACAATCCACGGAGACAATTCATATCAGATTTGAACTCTATTCCATTTCCAGCAAGAGATCTCTTTCAGAACAACCGATACATAGCTTATCACAAGAAAGTCTTCGGCGACGCCATTACCTCACTGATGACTTCCAGAGGATGCCCTTTCAACTGTGACTTCTGCAGTAAACCCGTCTTTGGTGACACAACTAGAATGAGGTCTCCAGAGAATGTGGTTGACGAGATAGAAGACATAGTATCGTATGGCTATGATTGCATATTCTTCCAGGATGACTGCTTCACCCTCGATGAGCAAAGAGTGACTAGAATCTGCGAAGAGATACTGGATAGAGGACTAGGCATTCGTTGGAGATGCCTTTCCAGAGTGGACTCAGTTCAACATGAAACCTTATTGAAGATGAAACAAGCTGGATGCGAACGTATCTTCTTCGGAATAGAATCTGGCAACGACTCTGTCCTGAAGATCATGAACAAGCAGTTCACCACCGACCAAGCCAGAGCCGCAGTTGAGTCTGTAGCTTCAACCGGGATTGAGACCGGAGCATTCTTCATACTTGGATATCCTGGAGAAACGGATCAGACGGTTCTTGACACTGTAAGCTTCGCAGCATCCTTGCCTCTCGACTATGCTTCTTTCACAATACCATATCCTATTCCCGGAACTGGACTCTACGAGAAAGTCAGAAAAAGTGTCAAAGACCCAATGTACACAGTTCCAAAGAGTAGACTAATAGATCATTCACTGAACTTTGAATCAAACTTCTCCGAGACGAAGCTTAAGTTTGCCATCCTGAAGGCCGCAGCTCAAATTCGGATGAGAAAACATCTGCCAAATACAGCGTACACAATCATAGGAAAACCGTTCGAAGCCTTGACGGATCTGGTCTTTAAGGCGTTGAAGTAGAGGAGCAGAGAATCCTTAAGACACTGTCTTCGACAATATTTCATTATGCCAGGATTTTTAGGAACAGCGGCCAGCGTTCAGGCCGATATTAACCTCATTCTGCAGATTACGATTCTCATTCTGCTACTGGTAGGGCGTAGACTTGCCAAGAACAAGAAGCTTCTAGTTCATGGCAGAACGATGGGAATCCTACTCGTATTGCACACTGCTGCGATTCTGATGATCATGATTCCGTCATTCCTGGCCAATCGTGGTGCTCTGGGACAGATATCTGATCCGAGGGTAATAGTCACATGGATTCACGCAGTCCTCGGTTCCTCTGCAGAAGTCTTGGGAGTCTTCCTCGTCTCCAAGTGGGGTTTCCAATCGAAAGCTGTGAAAACTTGTGTCACAAGAAAGAAGTATATGAACCCAACTTTTGCACTGTGGGGGCTTTCAGCAATTCTTGGAATAGCCTTCTACGTTGTCTACTATCTGTAGCAATACAGTGCTGACTAGCGCTCGCGCGCTACCGCAAGGCAATCGTAGAGCGCGCGCTTCAACTCTTTGGATAAGTCGCGCCACTGCAGTACCGGGAGAACTTCCCTCGCCTCATATATCAGAGATTCTGATTCTTCATCCATAACCGTATTATTATGTTTAACACAAATCTGAACCGATTCATATGCATAGGAATGCCTCTTTCGGAGTAGCTATTTTTCTAATTCTGCTCTTTTCTATGAGTGTAAGAACAGCTGTGGCCGACACATTAACTCCCAACGATTTCAAGCTTCAAAGCTTCAGCAAGACCATAGACTTCTATGATTATGCAAGAGCACGCGCTGCAAGCCTCGGCGTGCAGGCGCCATCTGCTAATCAACATGCATACATGTATCAAGTTTACGTCAATGTTAGTGGTTTCCAACTCCTCTACAGTGGTCTCTGCAACATTACAGACGGACAGAACTACATTACTGCACCTGTCCAGAACTTCATGGAACACTACAAGACCACGAAAGGTGAGACCGTTCTCACAAGCTCCTCATTCATAATGTTACTAGCCTTCAACGACACAGCGAACTCCATCTATCCGAATTCACCTGACAGAAATGACACCCTTTACGCATCATTCAGCCTTGGCCTCGACCTCAACACTGTCTTCGGAACCGCTCAGAAACCGGCCCTGAACACGAAGACAACCATACTACCCATGATCGTCTCAGCTGACAAACTCGTCTGGGAATGGGGAATGAAATATAACAACCTCACAGCAGTCTGGTGGAGCATGCACACAGATCCCTCAAACCCAAGATATGAACCACTACCCGTAGCCATAACAACCTATGAGGAACTCACATTCACCTACAAACTCACAATAGACCCAGTCAGCGGTAAAGCCACCGTAAGCTCAAACTACGTTATTGGTCGAATAACGAACCTCTGGCTGATCCAGTGGGTGATTCTAGTTCCAGTAGTTGTCCACTTCAACAGCACAGGAGCCTACACGCCTAGAGGAGTCAAAGTCCTGGATACGACAGTTCATCAATTCCTAGAGCAGCAGCACATCAAGATGAGTATAGTCCTATTCCAGAACTCGCTAACACTGAACCAGCAGACCAAGACCACTTTCAACAACCAGGACGTCGCCAACACAGAACTTGACGTGAGCAACGGAGCAATCGTCACATCAGCTGGAAACGACAAAATCTTTGAAACATCGTTCGGAACCAAGCCAAAATACAGCTTATACAACGCAACAAGCGGAATCACGAAACAATATGATGCCGTAACCAGAATCACGTCAAGGGCAGGCTTCGCAACCCACCCTCTACTCTACATCCAGGTGGGGCTGTTGAGATATATCCCTATGATAGTTTCACACATTGATCCAGCCCTCTACGAGAAAGCCAAAGACCACATAACCAGTATGAACTACTCAGACTGTCTCTACGTCATATCATACCCAACATATGCTGGATACAAAGTAGTGCATGACCCAGTATTCACAGCCTACCCGGCACTGACAACAAGCAGCGGCTATTCACCTAACGGATTCATCATAATCGCAGGCATAATCGCAGCAGGCTACGCAGGTGTAGTCATCGTCAAGAGGCGCCGTTCAAATACCGAGGTCTAGAGTACCAACACCAATTCTCTCTTTTTCTATTTCTAGGCGCCCGCTCTTCAAGCTTGACCAGTGCACTGTGCTCGCAGTTAGTGTTAACGCAGTCCTCCTTCCCAAGTGTTCAAAATGCCGTCTATGATCCTGCTTCTTACTACTCCTCTGCATGCCTGTTTTCCGACAGCCATCCTATCGCAAAGCCATCTGTGTTGCTGGATCTTTTCGCCCCTGAACTCATAAATTGACACTGCACGGGCTTCATACCCTGCTTCTTCAGAGCTGACTCCTTCTATCATATACTCATGAACAGCCTTGTCACCATTGACCAATATTCCTACTCCAGTATCCCTGAACTTCATTCGACCCCACCAGAAGCTCTGAGGCAACCAACTCAACAAATGCTTGACTTCATTCTTTCCCTTGAACGTGCCCTCTGGCTGAATCCAGACCACATCCTCAGTGAGAAATGATAGTGTCTTATCCACGTCCTGTTTCAAATAGGCCTCAAGAAAATCATGTATGACTCTCGAAGTCTCTTTCTCATTCATTCTTTTTCACCTCCAAGAAACCTGTCCTCGAGTTGAGCCATCTATCCTGCGCTAGAGTCGTTTAGGTAGGTCTTCTCATGCGAGCTGCCTGTTCTTCCTCTTCTCGAAGCCAATCTGGTTTGCTTGCCTCGCTGATTCGTTTCAGGGCTTCAGCTGACAATGTATGATCCAGGACTCCCAAGTTTTCCTCAAGTTGTTCCAGTCTTGAAGCGCCTACTATGGGTGATGTTACAACTGGATTAGCCATAAGCCAAGCCAGGCTAATCTGACTCATGGTCATCTTCGTTTCTTCACTGATCTTACCCAGTTCCTCCAGTATTCTTTGGCTGCGTGCATTAAGATATCTTGTAACCATCTCAGGCCGAAGTTGTCCTCGACTTCCCGCAGGAGCTGGTTCACCTGCCCTATACTTCCCTGTCAAGAAGCCTCCTGCAAGAGGACTATATGGTATGACGCCTATTCCTTCGTCAGCGCATAATGGAAGAAGCTCTTGCTCAATATCTCTGTCCATTACATTGTATCGTGGCTGAACAGTAGCGAATGATTCTAAACGATTCACTTCACTTATTCGCAAGGCCTTCTCAAGCTGCCAAGAATGAAAATTGGAGCAGCCGATGTATCGAACTTTTCCATCTCTGACGAGATCATTCAAAGTAGTCAAAGTCTCATTCAATGGTGTTGAGGGGTCCGGTCGATGTAGTTGGTATAAGTCAATGTAATCTGTCCCGAGTCTCTTCAGGCTGGCTTCAAAGTTATGCATTATGTGTTTTCGGCTTAGGCCCTCATCGTTCGGACCGGTGCCAGTTCGACTTCTCACTTTCGTAGCTAGGACAATCTGGTCTCTCATTCCTTCGATTGCTTTTCCAACAATCTCTTCAGAGCGTCCGTTCACATAGACGTCTGCTGTATCAATGAAGTTGATTCCACCTTCAATGGCTTTTCTGACTATTTTGACTGCGGTTTCCTCTTCGACCTGTTGACCGAAAATCATCGTGCCAAGACATAGCTCAGAAACCTTGACCCCCGTCCTCCCCAGGTTCTTATACTTCATTTTGCATCAGCACTATTGATTCTGAGGAATCCAATTAATTAGTCTAGTCCTCCCTCCAGAATGAGTGCTGGAGCGCTGTCTGCCATAGTCATATAAGCCATACGTTTCTTGAAACTATATGGTCAGGATCAATTATGATAAAGATAGGAATCATAGGCGTTGGCGGAGTAGCTCAAGAAATGCATCTGCCATACCTTACGGCAACTGAGGGCGGAGGCGTA
>JBGOZA010000095.1:0-5110 GCA_041480025.1 Bathyarchaeia archaeon
AAGCAAATCCTTATTAGGCCATAAGCTACCCTGAATAAAAGCTTATCTTAAACGTGTTAATAATGAATCATCCCGGGATGAGTATTACGCAGAAGGCTGTACAGAACAGGAAGATAAGAAGAGTAAACCTAGTATTCCCACCTTATGTATCACCTTCATGCGTTCCTATCGGTATTGCTTCTCTGAAGAGCTACATAGAAGAAAAAACACGAGATGTACACGTCAGGAACATAGACCTGAATATCGAGTTTATCAATAAACTAGTGGATGGAAAAACAGAGAAGATTTGTGATATCTGTTCTATGAATGAGCATCTCGGGCAGAAACCATTCAAACAACAGATGTCAAAGCAGTATGCAGAACTTCTCAAATCCGCCAGAAATCTGACAAAGGACAAAACAAGATTCTGTGATAAGGACCTGTTTGTCAGGCAGCTTCAGCCTCTTCAACTTTTCTTGTTGAAGTATTTCTCCTGTTTCTCCAACATATTGAGGCAGTATCTTGAAGGAAGAATCCTCAACGAGGCGTCAATTTCTGACCTTTTCAGAGATGAACAAAGGCGAATAACGGAGGAGCATCCTGACATAATAGGATTCTCAGCACTAACATACACACAAATAGGCTCCTCAATAGCCTTGGCCAAGATCGTTAAGGAAAAAACCGGTATTACTGTAGTCCTTGGAGGACCAGCGTTCTTCAACCTCGATTTGAAAGAGCTGATGAAAGCATTTGATTTCCTAGATTTCATAGTCATCAAGGAAGGCGAAGAAGCACTACTTGAATTAATCAAAGCACTCGACGGGAAAATAGATTTCGAGCAAGTTCCAAACTTGGTGTGGAGAAAGAACGGGGAAATCATATTCAACTCAGAAAAGATCATTGAAAACCTAGACGAACTGCCAACACCTGACTTCTCCGATCTAAGATTGAATAGCTACTATTCACCAGAACTAATATTACCAATAAGCTCAGCCAGAGGCTGCCCCTGGAACCTCTGCAAGTTCTGCCAGCTTAACATACAATATGGCGGAAAACATAGACAGAGATCCATTGAGAAGGTCGTAAACGACATAAAGATTCTAAAACAGAAACACAAAGCCAGCCACTTCTTTTTCACGGACTCAGAGATAAGTGCAGCCCGACTAAGAGAAATAGGTCAATCATTATCGAAGGAGAACATGCAAATCTACTTCGGATGCTATGCGAGACCGACTAAAGACCTAAACTGGGAAGTATTGAATGCTGCTTACCAAGGCGGTTGCCGTTTCCTGCAACTGGGAATTGAATCATTGTCTGATGACTATCTAAGACTTGTTCAAAAAGGAACAACGCGCGAATCCATATTAGACGTGCTAAGAAACGCTGACAAACTTGGAATAGGGCTTCTGTGCTATATGCTTGGCGGGATACCCAGCCAAACCAGCCAGGAACTATTATCTGACGCCAAAGAAATCACTGCCTTACAGAAACAATACAATATATTCTCTGTAATGTATTGTTTGTACAGTCTAGCGACTTTTCAGCAATTCTATCTTGAACGCGAAAGATACGGCATAGAAATAGCTGGAAGAAGAATCGCATTCTCAACAAAAGATCTAGAAATCGTGCATATGAATGATACACTCCAATACAACTACAAGGATAGAACTGCCTATGGTCTACTGAAAGATTGTGATTGTATAGAAGTTGATTCTCCTCTCATGGCTGTTATGCAGATGGCAAAAATGAATCAGCTTCTCGGCATTAACGGTGATAATATATCGTTCATCAGCATAATTAACGATCTCCTCTTTGAAACTCAATTACTATACTGCATAAAGGATTGAAAGGAGTCTAGCTCGCGCTAAACTCTTTGCTTGACAAAGTTACTTCAGGTATTTCTCTATGAAGACTCTGCTTTCCACAGCCATTCTGTAGGGATCGTTCGGGTCTGGGAAGTGTTCGACTATGAGGTATCTCTGATAATCCATCTTCTTTAGTGCGTCAAAAATCTTGTCCCAATCCATTGTTCCCTGTCCCAGCGATGGAAACGGTGGAACTATTTTGCCTTCTATTGACCGTCTTCCTTCTTTCACATGAATCTGTGTTACATATTTACCCAAGTTCAGCATCTCCTCATCTGGCTGAAGACCCGCTCCAAGAGCATTCCCTATGTCATAGTAACAAGCAATATTCTCGGACCCTATGTCATCGAGCACCAACTTGATGTCTCTCCATGCACGGAAGAACGTCGGGGCAGACGGCTCCAATCCAATTACCACTCCAGCATCCTTTGCAAATCTCTCCAGCTTCAGAACACTGTCTTTCAGCAAAGACCGTTTCTGGTCATCATTGAGGTTAAGTCTCATAGGAGCAGTCTCAGGTACAAAGACCAGAATCACCCCAGATTGAAAATCTACGGCCAAGTCAATCGTATCTCTTAACTGACTTACAATTAAGTCTCGGTATCTAGGGTCAGGGTCTGCTAGGTGGAAGTATGGTGTCATATACATACCGAAGCAGAGGGAGCAGATCTTGACGTTGTGGCTCTTCGCATGCTCCATTATCTCTGTTCGAGTCTTCTTGTCAAGGAATCTTGCAACCACATTGCGTGGAGGCACAGTGCTGCTCTGCCATACGGGGCCTGTTTCCAACTCGATGGCGCCGTATCCCGCATTCTGTGTGTATTCAATTTTCTGAAGCACATTGAGATTTTCTGGGAAGATGCTTGAGTGGAGACCAAGTTTCATTTATGAATCACTCCTTCTGCCTGAATCATCATATTGTTTGTGGGCTTAAGGCTTTGCTAGAGAACACAGCAATCTTGTAAGAACTGTAGCAGTCATTTGTTGGGCGCGTAGAAACTAAGAAGTTATTTTTCACGTCTTCTCCAACGAACGGCTGAAATCATCTATGTCCTGACTTTTTCTTATCCCAGTGATGGAATTCATGGTTAGAACATATTCGTTGACGCCAATCTTCTCCAGTTCTTCCATCAATTCTGTGCTGGGTTGTTCTAGGCTGAATACGGTGTTTCCACTCAGATATAGTTCAAGATTGAATAATTCATTTCTTAGATGGAACGTTTTGTCCAAGCATGGAAGCGAGCATTCTTCAGGCGTTTTCTTCCCTAGGAAACGAGCAGTATGACATCTTCTGGTCAGAGTTACCGGCACTAGGTGGAGGTGAACGCAGAGACTTAGACCATGTTTTACTAATTGCTCAAAACTTGGAAAGGTGCGAGGTATCCAGTCAACATCTGCTTTTCTTATGCCTTTTGATCTGAATAAGTCGATTGTCAAAGGATAGTTTAGGCTGGTGGATGAAAACACTTTGTTATACCATCGCCTTGCCAGAAAGCCGTCTTCTAGAATATAGGTGTCCACCCATGGCGAACGTGCTGGAATTCGGGTTAGTTGTCTACCCAGATGGGGCTTCAGGTTTTGGTACTGCTCAATAATATTGAGCGTCCCAAAATCGTTGGCAACAACACTCATCTTCTCCCTTTCATCTAGGAGTCCCAAACTTTTCCTGACGAGTTCGAGACCTCTATTCGAGAGTCTTGGAGTAACATATGTGAATTCCTTTCCTCTTGAATACACCAATTCACAAGCTTTTTCCAACGTCTCTAAGTCAGGCATCTTGTATTCACAGAATTCAGAACCAAAACGTATACTATCACAAGTGCTGTCCACAGCTTCCTCAAGCGACCTGTACGAATCGGTCTGAACTGAAAGTTTCAATGAAATTCTCACTTCTTTCTTCTGTTCATCGCGTTTCTATGATAATCGCACTCTATATGGAGAATGAAAGAACGGCGAATAGTAACATCTCTTTTGTTCGCAGGCTTCAGGAAAGTTGGGAAACAATAGTGCTTTGCTATCTCTGATAATTGAGACTAGTCTTTTGTTGAATAACTCGGTTTGACCCTGTTCCAATAGAGTGGTTAGCTCACGATACGCTCTTGTACATATTTCCTGATATTCCTTAGATTGACATCTATCAACGATTTTGAAACCTGCAACGCCTGTTTTCACCAACGCAGGTAATTTGCAGAGCGAGCAGAACGAATAGGCGTCTAGAATTGGGGCATATGCCTTCGACCCCGCTGTCCCGTCCTCAACCTCATAGATCAATCTGCAGAAAGGTGCAGTGATCATCTTGAACTTGTTCAGCGGCGTTGTGAAACCATAATTCTGATACGTCTCAAAATCGCCCGTTGAAAGCTTGTTTGGTATAGATCGAATCAGGCTCTCCGGAGTATAGCAACCATAGCAGCTAACATTTATGTTGGAACAACCCGAACCGTGGACGAAGACTTCTATTTCAACGCCACAGCTGTTCTTCACGATTTGGGTTATCTCTTCGATAGATACCTGACGTTCAAGAATCACTCTCTCGGCACCCAACTTCCTCAGGAAGTCAACTGCCTCATAGTTCATGGAGGAAAGATAGGTGCTGGCATGAAACGGTACATCTAGCCCCATTTGTTTGACTTTAAGTATCAGACCAATATCCCCCAAAATGAAGGCGTCAATATCTTTTTCGGCACAGAGCTTGGCGTGTTTGTCAACGTTTTTCTCAAGTAGCTCAGACATGAAAGGGAACTCTAAAGTCACTAGTACTTTTACACCTTTGTCATGAGCGTATCGCACTACCTTTCCCAATTCATCATAGGAGTCAAGGCTGCATTTTGCTGTGCGCGTGCTTAGTCCATGATATTTGACATCAGGATATCTCACTCCGCAGTATATCTCATCGGCACCAGCATCGATTACCTTAACGGCGCCTTCAAACGAATTCACTGGGGAAAGTATTTTCACCGTTTCTTCTTTCACCGGTTCCGCTCAATAATTCTCGACGTCTTCTAGATGTTAATATAACTTCCTGAAGTCTCACTAGCGCGCGCGCTCGCATACCCAATACTGCGACGAGAAAGGCATCGATCGCCCAATCTTGGTCATTCACAATTTTGTGCTGACCTCAACACCGTCAATGCCTTCGTGAATACCATCTTCATATTCTAATCTGACAATGCCATCTTCTTCTGAAGCAACATACTTGCTCTCATACTTGCCCGAAGATCTCACATAGTCCAAATAGTCCTGCATTCCATCTGAGAGGAGACCTG
>JBGOZA010000096.1:0-5098 GCA_041480025.1 Bathyarchaeia archaeon
AGCCTTCTCAACAAATCGACGCAATTCCAGGTTCTATAGAACCCAAGGGTTCCCAATATGCAGGCATACTAGGCACGCCTCAAGGTTCAACGTATTAGGCACAGTAGCGCGCGCCTAGAACCCGTATATCTGCGAGTATTTATTGTTCAGGTAGTCTATGAAATCGTCGACCCGAATCTGTTTACCCGTAACTTGCCTCAGGAGATCTGGTGGGTCAAACAGATTTCCGCGGTCATAGATATTCTTGATCAGCCATTCGCGGATGTTCTGATAGTTGCCTCTCCCGATCTGGGTTCTCCAGTCAGGTATGTCATCAGCCATCTTTGAGAGAATCTGACCGCCATAGATGTTACCAAGTGCATATGATGGGAAATATCCAAAATCGCCGCCGGCCCAATGCGTATCCTGCATGACTCCTTCTGAGTCGTTTTCAATCTTGAGGTCGAGGTAAGACTTGTATTTCTCATTCCATAGTTCTGGCAATTCAGAAATATCTAGCTTGCCTAGGAAAAGTTCTCTCTCTATTTCGAATCTGATGATTATGTGCAGGCTGTAAGTAACTTCATCGGCTTCAATACGTATTTTGGAGGGTTTAACAGAGTTGACAGCACGCACAAAATCGTCTAGACCTGCTCCTGAGAAAGTTTCACCTGTCATGGCTTTCAGTTTTGGCAAATAGTATTCCCAGAACTCTCTAGAACGGCCCACCATGTTTTCTACAAACCTTGATTGGGATTCGTGGAAGCCCATTGAAGGAGCGGTTCCTATTGGTTGATACATCCAATCCTTCTGTAGATACTGTTCGTACAGAGCGTGGCCTCCTTCATGAAGGACTGAGAAGATAGATGAGAATACATTGTCTTCATAGTAATGTGTCGTGATTCTAACATCATCGAAGTATCCCGTGGTGAAAGGATGCTCGGTCTCGTCTATTCGACCTCCAGCATTCATTGATACAACGTCGTAACCAATGTATTCGGCAAGAGAATCAGATATTCTGCGCTGTATGTCTACGGGTACTTTGCTTTTGAGAATTGAAAGATCAGGTTGTCTGGGTGCAGATTGGCACTTGTTGATCAGGATGACGAGTTTTTGTTTCAGTTCATCGAAGACTTTTGCGATAGCATCCGAAGTCATCTTGTGCTCATAGATGTCGATCAGAGCATCGTATGGAGTTGATGTTCCTTTCACATCCATTAGGATCTCAGCAGCCTGCATTCTTAGGTTGAAAAGCTTCTCCAACTGTGGCTTGAACAATTCGAAGCTTCTTGAGGCCTTGGCTTTTTTCCAGACGTTTATGGTTACTGTCCTTTGTCTCTCGGTTTCGGATACAAGCTTCTCTGGAAGTTTTGTCTGTTCGTCGTAGTTCTTGCGTATCAGGTCAATATTTCTCTTATGATGAAGGTCGAGGCTTTGAAATTCTGGATTCTTTTCTATCTTGTTAAGTAGAACTCCAATCTGTCTATCTGTTGCCAGTCTATGTTCGATTCTGCTTAATTGAGATAGCTGTTGGCTTCGAAGGTCAACGGCACGGGGTGGCATCTTAGTCTCCATATCCCAATGCACAATTGATTCCGTGGATTGCAGAATAGTGAGTTCTCTATTCTTCGACAGCAGTTTCTGATAGTCCGCTTCCAGATTCGTCAAAGTATATCCCTCTTCCTAGGGCACGTTGTAGGATTTCATGGTAGTCAAGGCGGCGCTAGGTCCCTATTGGATCATAGGGGAATAGAATCTCGCGTTCATTTTCCTCAACATACTTGCCGACAAAGTCTGGTTTGAATTCTGTACCGGTCCTGCAGAACATGACTAGTGTAGTGACTGTCGCAGTCTTTGGTATCAAATTTAGCACATATCGCAGTGCTCGTCCATCAGCATTCCAGTCATCTACGAGAAGGATTCTGCCCTCGAGACTTCGGGCTTTTCCGAGATCTTCTGCCACAATCTTCATCTCTTTTCCCCTTCCAACATGTCTCACGAAAATCGGGTGGAAAAGAGGTATTCCCATCTTTGATGCCAAGTAAGCTGCAACGATGGAGCCTCCTCTTCCTATGGCGGCGATACCATCAAAATCGTGGAGCTCAATTTCATCGTATAGTTTCTTCAAGAGATCTGTATATTCGGGCCAAGTCACTATCCTCAATTCTCTGCACCTTCACAATTACAACAGTTTATCGGTGTGTGACGGGTCATATATGTTTTCTGCCAACACCATAGCGCGCCCTAGTCGGCTTCATATTCCTCGCGCTATTTGCCTGTTCCTAAAGAAGGAGAATCTGAAGAAGCGTGTGTGAATATCTGATGAAGCCATTCAACTGACATATGTCTCTGAAGCACGCTTTAGCCAATCCAAGCTGTTCCGCGTGTACCCTTCTTCTTGAAGTCCTTAGGTCTTGCTTTGCTGTTCGAACCCATATGAGTTGTGTCTACCTGGCCTGATTTCAGTGGCTGCGACTTCATGGTGATTATCATGTCTTTTTTTCGGTGTGACTTTGTTCTCTCCGACAAATCGCTAGATCCTCCAGTTTAGCTCGGACAATCCTATAGTTGCAATTCGTCACTGGGTTTGTATACTTTTCGCATAGATAGGTGCTGTAGCGCGCACCATAGGCAATTGGTATCGAGTTAATAATAAAGGGCACCCGTATAGACAATAGTGTGGCCATAAAGAAGATGTCTGATATGGAGATTGTCAAGCATAAGTCCGAACTTGAGGAGAAGATTAAGTCTCTTGAGACTGAGAAAACGAGTCTAAACGTGGAAGTAGAAGCGTTGAAGTTGATTCCACAACTGCAGACCAAGTTGGCCTCATTGGAAGCAGAGGTCATCAAACTGAGGGAAGAGAAGAAAAGACTCCAGGATTATGTCCGATTCACAGCAGAATAGATGCCATATTTGGCGTGCATTGAATATAGGAAACATGCTTAAAACCTCTAACCCAAGATAATCTGTAGACGGAGAACATCTAGTATGATAACTCTAGGTCAAACTAAATTTATCAACGCCCTAAACCGTCTCAATGAAGAAGGCATCTTGGACAGATCAATTCTGATCAGCGCCGCGAGTCTAAGAATTCTTGGGATCAGGGCATACACTAACTTCATTGATCTCTTGGTGCAGAAGCAGTGTTACAGTGATCGAGCTAAGGCTGCTCAATTCGTGCCGAGATATGAATTGGAGCCTTTGCCTCAGAAGATTGGCGGATTCTCGATGCGGTTGGGCACAATAGATGGAGATCTATGTTCTTTTCGTCATCTTACGAAGCCATACAACGTTTACGTTGAAGCAGAGCTTGATTTGAGCGGCAAGACCAAATCAGTAAAAATAAGGCCGCATGAATATGTAAGAAAGGATTTTGATGAAGCGCTTGAGAGAATGGTTCAACGGTATGACAAAGGATACTGGCAGGATTTTTATAACTACCACAAACAGATAGAAGCAATAGATCTTGGACAGGGCTCACGGATAAAATTCGGACCGCAGAAACTCCTGAAATTCGATTAGACTATGAAGAGTAGCTCAAGTTACCCATTGCCCAGTCGCTGTCTTTGAGCTCCAAGATCGTTTGTGGCGTCAATAGCGAACTGTATGTCCTCTTTTGTTATGCCATAATGAGTTACCATTCTGACAAAATGGCCTGAGTCCGACACCCGTACGCCTTTCTTTTCCATCGCCTCAATGAAACCATAAACTGACAATCCCATACCGTTCACACCGAATCTCACCATGTTTGTTTGAACAGTCTCCATGTCCAATTCAATACCGGGTATCTTTCTCAATCCTTCAGCAAGCATTCGGGCATTCTCGTGATCTTCTTTCAACCTCTCAACCATATGGTCTAGGGCATAGATCCCTGGTGCGGCTATGACTCCCGCCTTTCTCATTCCTCCGCCAAGCATCTTTCTTATTCTTCTAGCCTTGGAGATGAACTCTTTGTCACCTAGCAAAACTGAACCGACTGGCGCAGAAAGACCCTTGGACAAACAGAACATCATGTTGTTGGTGCAATGGCTGAATTCTTTCACATTCAACCCAGTGGCTATTGCAGCGTTGAAAATTCTCGCACCATCGAGATAGACAGAAATGTTATGTCTGGTTGCAACATCCTGAATAGCGCGCAGCTTGCTAGGAAGAATTATCGTGCCTCCAGCTCTGTTATGAGTATTCTCAAGGCAAATTAGGCGCGTCCCTGAACGATGTTCTTCTTCACGCTGCATCATCCGTTCGATTTCCTCTGGGTCGGGACATCCGAGTCTACCTTCAACGAGTCGAGGTATGAGTCCTCCGAGGGTGGAGAAGTTGCCCAACTCATAATGATAGATATGGCATTCCGATTCCATAATTACAGCGTCGCCTGGCTTAGTTTGGGCTAAGAGGGCAACAGTATTCGCTTGAGTACCACTTGTTACGAGGAGAGCGGATTCCTTATCAAAACGTTCAGCAGCCATTTCTTCAAGATGATTGACAGTCTCATCTTCACCATAGACATCATCTCCAAGCCTCGCAGTCTGAATCGTCTCCAGCATATCTTTTGGAGGAATTGTCACAGTGTCACTCCTAAGATCAATCAACCGCATGCTTTTCCAACCTGTACTCAATTTTGTCGAACCCCGAATTAACCGTTATACCTACTCTCCGGAGGGCGTAACGCTTCAGACACAACAGACCTACTCTGAGATAATCTGTGGCAAGAAACTGCCCTATCAATCCGTTTGGACGTTGATACTAACGCTTTCAACAATAGGCTCAACGTCCTTCGATAGACGGTAGTTCGCACTGAAAATAGGAAACAGAGTTAAAGCACTTAAGTATTCCAACGATTATCAATAGACGGGTTTGTAAGAGATGAGTCAGTTATTCGGCAGAAAAAAGCCAGAATCGAGAAAAGTTCCAGTTATAGTGGCGGACAAGACTTCGCAAGAGGCAGGTTTTGCTATTCTTGAACTTGATGCGAAGGAAGTTGACGAACTTATTGACAGAATGACGAAGGCTATGCCTCTCGTCAGATGGAGCAATGAAGGTCTTAGAAGAAACTTCCTTTCTCCAAATAGTCTCAGCCTTTTAGCTAGACGAGACGGAGTAATAGTTGGCGTCATAA
>JBGOZA010000097.1:0-5093 GCA_041480025.1 Bathyarchaeia archaeon
CAGTTTCTGATGTAGGTCTTAGAGCAAGCTTCTCCTCAAGCTTGTCGTTCGTGCCTCCGGCTTCTGTGACCCAGAATACTTCTGGAAGAAAACCTTCCACATGTTTAGACTCTATCTGGAAATTTGATTCAGGAATCAAGGCTGGAAACAGAGTCGGTTGATGTCCTTTCATTTCCAGTTCCTTCTCGAAAAGCTGAAACATGCGATTCATCATTCTTACTGCCCATGGCCGAAACACAACGAAGCCTTTGACGTTGTACCTGATGTCAGCCAACTCTGCTCTCTGAACAATCTGAGTGTACCATTCTCCGAAATCCTCTTGTTTCCCTACCGTGAGCCCTCGCTGTTCTGTCATTGAACCACTTCTAATCTATCTCAGCAGAAATGGTTGGAGATAGCTATATCTCTTACCCGGCTCCGAAAGAGACGCCTATATAAACAACCTTTATCCAGTATGCTTTGAATACGAAATAATGGTGGATTCTGGTAAATGCCACAGAAAAGAAAAAGTCGTGGAAGAGCAAAGGGTGGAAAAGGAAGGTCTTCCCTTGTTCAATGCAGCCAATGCGGCGGGCTTGTTCCTAGAGACAAAGCGAAGAAGGTTACTGTACCAGTGCGTCTAGTAGACTCTTCCCTGTATAAAGAGCTCAGAGCACAGGGAGCAATAATCCCACAAAATTATGCAGAAAAATGGTACTGTGTCTCCTGTGCCGTGCACCGTGGAGTAGTGAACGTAAGAGCTAAAATAGAAAGGCAATCCGGCTAGGTGTTCTCTCTTTCTGTCGAGGCGTTAGAAGAACGGCCTACAAGCATCTTCAATCAAAGATAACGAAGGAGACTCTCTGGATCTATATTTTGAGAATGCTTATTGATAGGCCCATGTACGCCTACGAGATTGGCAAAGCGCTCAAGAACAGGTTCGGATTCTCAACAGCAATTGTTACGACCTATGTGGTTCTATACAAACTGCAGAGGGAAGGTCTCATAGAAGTAGAAGAAGAGGCTCAGGCCATTGGCAGACCTAAGAGGAAATACTACACAATAACTAAGAGCGGCAAACAGGAATTTGAGAAAGCTTGTCTCCTTCTCCAAACGACTTTTCAACTCCTTAAATGAATTGACTTTTTATTAGACCGGAATTTCTTATGGTGCAGGAACACAGTGAAGGCAATGGACACAGAGGCTTCTCCTAAGAATCCCATAGTAGTTCTTGATATGGGCAGTCAATATGCTCACCTCATCGTTAGAAAGGTGAGAGAATGTCAGGTCTTCAGCTCGCTAATTCCATTCAATATTTCTGCCAAAGAACTTCTGGGACTTCAAGCCAAGGGCATCATACTCTCTGGAGGTCCTGCGAGCGTCTATGCTGCTGGAGCTCCTGCATGTGATCCTGAGATATTTCGGCTAGGCATCCCTGTTCTGGGGATATGTTATGGTTTTCAGCTTATGTCCCAGTCTCTCGGCGGAAAAGTTGAGAGCGCAAGTAGAAAGGAATATGGTGAGACAAAAGTCTTCATCGATGACTCAACTAACCTCCTTTCAGGCTTAGGAAAGACCGAAAGCGTCTGGATGAGCCATGGAGATCTGGTCACTCGGCTTCCTCGCGGCTTCAGTTCACTGGCTCACACAGATAACGCTGAATTTGCAGCGGCTGGGTATGTTGAGAATAATCTCTATGGTCTTCAATTCCACCCGGAGGTCGTTCACACTCCTCGAGGCGTTGAAATCTTCAGGAATTTTCTCTTCAAGATCTGCAAAGCTGAACCCAACTGGAAGCTCACTGACTTTATCGAGCAGAAGACTCAGGAAATACGTAGCCAAGTGGGTGATGAACATGTCATTTGTGCTCTAAGTGGTGGGGTAGACTCTTCAGTTACAGCTGTTTTGGTGAACAAAGCTGTAGGTGACAGACTGACCTGTATCTTCGTTGACAACGGTCTCATGAGAAAAGGAGAGTCTGAACAGGTTGATAGGATATTCAGGGAAAACTTGGGTATGAAGCTAATACATGTCGATGCCCGTGAGAGATTTCTGAAGAAACTTGAAGGAACCTCTGATCCGGAAAGAAAGAGAAGAATCATTGGAAGAGAGTTCATTCACGTCTTTGAGGAAGAAGCAGTCAAGATTGAGAAGGCGCGCTGGCTTGCTCAGGGTACACTGTACCCGGATGTGATAGAGAGCGCTAGTACAGGAGGCCCTGCCTCGAGGATAAAGACACACCACAATGTTGGTGGTCTTCCAAAGAAGATGAGGCTTCAACTAATCGAGCCCCTTAGACTACTCTACAAGGATGAGGTGAGGCAGATAGGTAGATTGCTCAGCGTACCTGAAGAGATAATAACTCGCCATCCTTTCCCAGGACCAGGTCTTGCAGTCCGCATAATAGGAAAGACTACTGCCGAAAAGATAACAATATCGCGTGAGGCAAGCGCCATAGTTGAGGAAGAGCTCAAGGTCAGCGGCTTATACGACTTCGTGTGGCAAGCCTTTGCGGTGGTGGGGGATGACGTATGGGTGGGCGTCAAAGGGGATGAGAGAAGTCTGGGTCGCATTGTCACGATAAGGGTGGTTCAGAGTGTTGACGCTATGACGGCGGACTGGTTTTCCCTTCCATATGAAGTGATGTCAAGAATTAGCAGTCGAATAACCAATGAGGTTCCAGGTGTGGCAATGGTCACTTTGGCGGTATCTTCGAAGCCGCCTTCAACTATTGAGCCATGTTGAGACGTCGATCATTGGCTGCGGACAAGCCTAGTACTAGGAACCTTGAAGACTGTTGGAAGAAGGTTCTCTCTCTTCAACTCCTTAATGACGAGGTTTCTAAGCCATTCAGAAGATGTTAGACCTTCACGAGAGCTCTGTTGCTCAACCACTTCTTTGATCTGTGGTGTTACACGAGTTGTCAACAATGCTGCTTTGGTTTCCGAATCAGTCCTAGGCATTATTTCACGTCCCTATCATCTCAAGAGTATTCTCTCTTGGCAATATCTTGATACCTAAATCCGTTATCTCATATTCATGCGTCATTTTGGAATGGTCCGTGGAACGCATCTTTAGGATGCTGCAAGTTCTTCTCAGTTTTCCTTCTCCATCAAAACTGGTTGTTAGAAGAACCACACCGTCGGCAACGAATTCCTCGACTCCAAGCCCTATTCTCTGTGACCCCCAAGGCGTATCTGAGATCATCACTGTTGTGCATCCGGCTCGTTGAAGGAATCTGTAGAGCAGATGGATTAGGAATCTGACGTCGGTGGGTTCTGTGAGAGCCATCGAGAAGGCTGTGAAGGAATCTATGACTAGTCGTTTTGCGTTGATTTCTATTATTTTTTCGAGAATTATGTTGAGGTTGCCTTGAATTCCCGGCTCCTTAGTTGTGGAAAGATCAAGTATTGCCAATCTGCCCTTACGTTCAAGTTCCTCGAAATTCCACCCGAAGCGAAGAAGGTTTCGGCGAAGAGATTCCTTGGTTTCGGCGAAGCACACGTACAAGCCTTTCTCTGAGACAGATGTCCCTTGAATCAGGAATTGTGCAGCAAATGTTGTTTTCCCAGCTCCAGGGTTTCCCGCTATAAGGATTATGCTCTCAGCTGGGAATCCGCCCTCTATTAGTTTGTCGAACTCCGCTATGCCGGTTGGAACCCTCTGTAAACCGACCATCTGACCGTAGTATCACCGTTACAATTAAGAAGCTTTCGCAGGCAGAAAAGCTCTCAATGCCTCAAGATGATGGGACTGTTCCCTCTTGTACACAATTGTATCATACTTAGATATCAAGAAAAACTCACGCATCTAAAGGTAACCGTTATCAAGACTCAGAGCGATAGTAATGGACGGCCATAGAACAACACAAGAGATGGCCAATCCAAAGAAAGGGAAGAACATGAGAAAGAAGAAGCTGATCAGAAGAATGGGGGCTGAAGTCAGGGGCCAACCTGGTCCACCTGAAGCATAAGACTGGCGTCTCAAACCTCCTCCCATATAGCCAAAACCGAGGGAAGAAACCAATTGGCGAACGGTGCGCGGACGGTCGATAGGTTAGACCGACAAATCCTCGAAACCATAGCCAACGCTCCGTCTCTTGTCAGAACGGTAACTAGACAGGAGATTGAGGCCGGGGTTCTCTTCCCATCGGCCACTGCTTTGGACATAAAACGAAACCTTCCGGTCGAAGTACCACTAAGCCTCGTCGATAGCCGTCTCAACTACCTTGAGAATGATGGATACATCTTCTACAACACTGGTCGTTGGTGGCTCACACGTAAAGGCAGGATAGAGATAGGCGAGAAGGGAGAACAGCTGATGTCCAATCAAATACAGAAACCTGTGAGAGCGATCTTGGAAGAAACATTCGTGAGACACGAATCACAAGAAAAAGTGGAGAAGGTTGACGGTATTACAGCTCGTCTCGATGAATTGTATAGTTCAGGGATAAGCATTGAAGAGCGGCACTCAAGAGTGAAGGAGATGCTTGCAGAACTACTTGACGCGGAAATCAAGAATTATCTTCAATCTAGGATGGATTCAGTAGACAATGACGTTGCAAAGCTTGAAGCCGAGCTGGCAAATCGGAAAGCAGAGCTTCAGAGAATAAGAAAACTGTTGGGAGAGAAAGATGTCACGTAGCAATTTGCAGCCTGAATCCGCTCTTCTGAGGAGATGGAAACGTAGAGTTGCCTCAGATGAGGAAATGAGTGCCTCCGTACACAAGGATGCCTTGCGTCTTCTATCCGGAATCCGACTTTTCGTGGAAGCAAGGGAGAAGGAGCATGTTCAGAGTATCATAATGGATGCATCCTTGGTTTGCGTAAGATCTGAGAAATCACCCTATATCTCATAGTCCTAGTGGACAAGTCTCCTGTAGGGCATGATGGCCGTTTATGCCTTAGCTGGGCCAATGCGAGTGGGGGCACAGCATCCGCAATGAGAATCTCAATCACAGTGCATCCTTCTTCAAAGAGAGAAGTAGTTGAGCAGCAGAGTGATGGAACCTATATTGTCAGAGTGAAGGCTGCTGCTGAGAAAGGTCGTGCTAATGTCGCGGCTGAAAAGCTTCTGTCAAGGCACTTCAGTTCAAATGCAAGAATAGTCTCAGG
>JBGOZA010000098.1:0-5066 GCA_041480025.1 Bathyarchaeia archaeon
AACCAGAGTGTAGAAAGACATTACGTCAATGAAAGGTTGAACATCAGCAGCATAGAAGAAAGGCAGCATAGCGCGTATCATGAGAGGGTCAAGTAACAGGTATCCGAAAGCCAGCCCCGCCAGAAACAGAACTGAGAACGAAGCTAAAAAAGGATACACAGCTCTCTTTTCATTAGAGTTAAGACCTGGATTGACAAAGTTGTAGAGCCTATAGGCCATGATCGGTAAGGTGACTGCTGCGGCTATAATAGCAGCAGCGACGAAGTATAGTCCAATCGGATCAGTTAATGACAACCCAACCAACGTAACATCTGGGGGAAGAATATTTTCACGTATCGTTTTCAGTATCACAGCAATCAAGAAGTTGTAGCTATTAAAATTGGTGATAAATGAGAAGTCTCCAGGCAAAGCCATTAGGAGGATAAACGAGGTGATGTAAGTGTATATTACAATCTTCAGAGATTTTGCCAGTTCCTCAACGTGATCCCAAAAGCTCATTATAGATGCGTCAGCATCTTTTCGGACTTCAGACTTCTCTTCCAAAATGTAAAACCTCTCCTATTCAAAAAAACAAGAAAGAAAGTGGTTGTTTTTGTTCGAGAGTTGTCCTCGCTTGCTCGCCCTGCATTTTCACTGAGTTTACGCTATAGGATCTTTCTTTTCTAGTCCGTACTTGTCCAGTATCTCTTTTGATATTTCAGCCCTTGTCTTTCCAAGAGTGTTAACACCGAGCTTTCTAGCGGTCTCAATTAGAATGTCGCCACTGGAATCTTCATTCTTCTGACTGGAAACAGATGAAGCAGTTTTCTGATCTAGAGAAGCAGCCTCGGAAGCAGCACTCACATACTCTCTTGAGGCTTTTTCAAATTCGCCTTTTGCTTGTCCTATGCCTTTGGCCAAATCCGGGATCTTCTTAGGTCCCCAGATGAGTATCACGGCAGCCACGACAATAATTACGATCCATTCCATACCTGCTAAAGCCATTTTTCTTTTTCACCCCTTTGTTTTTCCTATAATACTATTCTCTATCCATTTCTAGACTCATTGATATTTTACACCCATTTATTTCTGGACAGCCCAATAGAACATCATGTCATTTTCTTCGTGTTCCAGTATGTGGCAGTGGCAGACATACCTGTAAACTCCCGATGGTAAGCCGGCAGCTAGTTCGAATTTTGCGATGGTTCTTAACACTTCTCCAGGATATGCTTTTGCAGTGTCTTTCCACCCTGTTTCTTCTGGAGCTGGTCCGTAGGCGGCTCCCACGAGGAAGTTGTCCACTGTAGGTCTGATTCCTACCCGTCCTCCTGCAATCCATGCATTCCAAGCAGCAAGGAAACCTTTTGTATCAATTCGCTGCCTGTTAAGTATCTGGAATGGGACAAGGTGCGGGTGCATGGGATGTGCGTCTCCGGTTGTATTGATGAATTGCCAGATATTTGTTGAATCTACTTGTTCTGTAAACAGTGGATTGTTTGGTTCGATGGTATCTGTTAGATGTAGCCCATCTAAGAGAGCTTCTAACGGTTGGCCTGTCACTGGATCCGGGATTTCTGAGAGGACAATTTCCCTCCATGGTTTAGCTGGTTGAGTTAGTGGGGTAGCAATCGTTGGTAGTGTTAGCGAACCAGGCAGCGTTGTGGTGTCAGTACCTGTGAGAGGTAAAACCACTCTGAACTGCATGATCTCTGGAATATCGCCACCTCTTCCTCCTGGATAAGGCGCCTTTGCATTGTTTCTCAGTGTCAGAATTGTACCATTTGGCATTCCTGTGAAGTCAAAGATGGTGTCAAATCGTTCCCCTGGTCCTATGACTAGCCTGTTGACCATCTTTGGTGCAGGTAGGAAACCCTGCTCAGACCCAATTACCCACAATAGCGCGAGCGGGTCATTGAACCATATATTGTAGAACCTAGCATTCGAACCATTCAGGAAGCGGAATCGATATCGTCTTGGTTCCACGTTAAGAAATGGATAGGCTTTTCCGTTCACAACAGGTGTATCTCCGAAGTATTCAGGTATCCAGATAGGATGAGTTCCCGGAGTATTGGTAATAGGATATATCATTGCACCTGTGGTAGTGTCAAGCAGTCTGTCCTGTAGTACTATTGGAACCTCATAGGCTCCGCTTGGAATAGCACCACCGCTGATGAGACCGTTCTCTCCAGCGTCTCTTAAGATGTAGGCTGCAGCTAGTCCTGCAAATGGATTGAACCTCGTGATTGCCCAGGCATGGTCATGGTACCATAGCAATGTTGCTGCTTGGTCGTTCGAAAATCGGTATGTGTAGGAACCTGTCAGTCCAGGGTCTACGTATGCTGCGTCTGGATATGGATTTGCTTGCCCAGATCCTACTGGCGAAAACCAATCTCTCGGACCTCCATCGAATTCCACTTTTGTCTTGCCGCCATGCAGATGCACAGCAACACGGTTCTCATCAGCCCATCGAGTGCCATCTGCATTGGGGCCATTGAGGCTGCCCATGATCGTTGTGTCTATTGCACTGTGTAACAGATGGTTACCGAGTGGAAGGTTGTTCGTGAATTTGATCACGACCTCTTTATTTCTCGTCGCGACAATAGTCGGTCCGAGGTATGAGGCTCCTCCATAACCGTATGTAGGTGCAGATGGCAGAGCAGTATGGAATTGATGTGTTGCTTGTCCTATCGGCAACTCATAGTAATCTGCTCCGGGATAATTTGCATTTACACCAGCCAAAGCCACTGGTGGAATTGGTAGAGCGACTATGTACTTTGCCAGCTTTACTGGTTTAAGGGCTTGTACGCGCTCGGGCGGTTCTAGGAACTCCAACTTTGAAAGACCTACCCCCAAAGCCACTGCTCCAACGGAAGCACCCGCAACCTTCATGAATGTCCTTCTACTCATTTGACCCGCATCAGTCAATTCGGTCGCAAATTCTTCATTTCTGGTTTTTTCTCTGTGCTTGTTGACCTTTTTTTCCCCCATTTTTGATACTTCCATAACACCGTTATGTACTGATTTATAGCGTAGGCATCATTTAGCCACATGAGGTATTTCTACTATAGTACTGAAATACATATAGTAGTGGATTCGAGACCATGAGAACTGACGACTATGAAATCGCCATCCTGAAGATGCTTAAAGGCAAAGAGTTTCACGGCTATGAAGCCCACAAACGGCTGGCATCCGAGGATATTGAAATTGAGCTCAGCCGTCTTTATAGAATCTTAAATGAAATGCTCCGGGAGGGACTGCTGGAAGGCCGATGGACTAGAAGCCAACTCGGGCCAAGGATGAGAGTCTATAGGGTAGGGAAGAAGGGCGAGGAAGAGCTCAGCCGAATTCTCAACGAGGCTATCGAGATTGTCCACTACTTCTACAGTGAATATCTTAGAGAGCTTCCCTCCGAAGTCAACGCCTTCAACATCATCTGCAGCCTACTATCGAGGGACCTGAATGAAGAAGCGAGTATCATCTACATCACTGCACAGTACTCAACACCGCATGAGAACGTTATACGTGGTCTTCACAGCCAGATCCCTGAAGCGAAAATCTACCTTGTCAAGCCAAGCTCACTAGTTGTAGATTTGAAACTTGACAACCTCGTACTTCTAGATTACGGCCCCCAGTACAGCATTCCACTCAGGGACAGTTACGCGGACCTCATTGTTGTTACAGACATCCCCAAACAGCGTTCTCTCAAGAACGCCTTGAGCGAATGGTGTAGAGTATCAAAGCAGGATGGAAAATTGGCTTTCATTGTACCCACGGTTGGTGTGAAAAAATATGAAGATCCGATGGATATCGGGGACTTTATAGAGAAACGTGAACACGAAGCCAATGGGAACGACGACTGTGCCGACGAGACCCTCATCGAAAGGACGCTCAAGAAAACTTTCCGAAAAGTTGAAGCAAAGCAGGTTGTTCACGTCACGATCATTCAGGCGTCTGAAAAAATCCTTGAAAAAAGTGGGTCAGTCGTCAACCAAAGCCCTAACTCAGTTCCTTAAGACAGGTTTCTATTTGACTACGCACCGCGCGCGCATTGGAATCTAATAACATAGGACTAGCCACGTATCTGCAGATGCAGTGCATCAAGGAATCTTCCACCTTGAGGATATCGTGTGTGTGAGCACCAGAGGACACTCTCCAGCAGGTGTGCGTGAGCGAAGGGTGAGTGCCTAAAAAAGCGCGCGCTTTCTAATTTCTATTTTCTAACCTAGCTAATTAATTATAAAATCTATTATTTCCTTTCTTAGAATTTTATAAAATTAGAAACTACCTTTCTACAGGGACAACGCGTGCGCGCGCTACTTAGAATATCCAGGTTTCTTGAGGCTATTTCTTCTAATTTCTTGGCAAAAGCTGTCTCCAAGAGTATCTCTGTTTTCCCGATGGCGTCTTCGATATTCGTGTCAAAAGGAATGTTCCCCAAGAAATGGACCCTGTCTTCAGATTGCTGTTCGATGGCGCTAGCATTCATTTTCATGTTCACAACATAGCCTAACATCGTCATTCGTAGCTCTGACAATAAATCGGTGAGTTTTCTAGCAGTTGCATTTGCTAGTGATGAGGGAGTTGTGACTATGAGGAAGCTTATCCGTTTGACCAGTTGTATGATGTCTAGAGTAGCATCGCTTATTCCGGGGGGCATATCAATGATTAGAAAATCCTGAATCCCCCATCTTGTTATTGCGAGCAGTTCAATCAATGCGTTTGAGGCATCTGCAGCTCTTAGTGGTAATGCAGATTCTCCTGAGTAGAAAACAATGGACATGTAACTCAAATCGTGAATCTTGGGTGGGACGATTCCCTTCTCCTCTCTTGGCTGTGAGTCTTGGATGTTTAGAATTATGTGTGTGGATGGACTGGTGAAATCTAGATCAAGAAGGCCTACCTTGTAGCCTTTCCGAGCCAGTATCAGAGCCAGTGTTGATGCCACTAAGCTCTTGCCTACTCCACCTTTGCCGCTAACAACAGCAATAATGTTGCGAATTTCTCTTAATCTTTCATCTATGATGCTTATTCGAGGGTCAACCATTTCCTATTTCATTCCTCTGATACGTTCAAGCCATACTCCTCGT
>JBGOZA010000099.1:0-5040 GCA_041480025.1 Bathyarchaeia archaeon
ACAGATGTCGGGGCCTGCATAGCACTGTACAACCAAGTGTGCATAGGCAGCTGAGCTGATTTTGCGACTGCGGCTCCAAGAATCAGGAATGCGACAGCTGTGCTTGTCTGTAAAGGTACGTTTCCAATATGTGTCATGATGTAGGAGAATGAGAAAGATCCAAGATTCACATACAGTAGCGAGATAGCTGCTAAAAGGCAGATATCTCCAACCCGTGTCATAAGGAAGACTTTGACAGCTGCACGGACGGCCTCAGGACGTTTGTACCAAAATGAGACCAATGAGTATGAGCACATTCCTACCATTTCCCAGAAAATGAACATCTGTAGGAAATTGTCTGACATGATCAGCCCAATCATAGAGCCAATGAAGAGAAGCAGCAGAAAGTAGTAGCGAGTTAGACCATCTTCACCAGCCATGTATCCGAGTGAGTATACAGAGACTATTACACTGAAGAAGGCGACCAGATTCACGAGTAGTATGCTTAGTGGGTCTACCATAACACCGGCTGAAACACCGAGAGGTGATATCCAGCTTACATCATACCATGCTCTTGCACCCGCGTAGACGTCCGGAATCATTGAGAGCGCGAAAACCATAGTAGCCAAACCTACGAAAACTGCAAAGAGATTCCGTAGTCTTCCGCCGAAATGGGCAATCACCGGCACAAATAGACTGGAAGCCAGAGGGATTGCAAATACAAGCCATTGTGAATATGGAAGCATCTAGTTAGTCGGTCTCCTTGTTGTCGGCTTGTGTATCTGAGAAGTCTAGGTTGGCCAGTTTCCTTATGTCTCGTGTATGATACTTCTTTGACATGACGATGAATAGGCCTATCACTATGGCGGTCAGACAGGTGTCTGTTGATACGGCGAGCATCAGAAACGTCTGACCAAGTGTCTTATCCAATATTGGTGCCAGCAATACGAAATTCATTGAAGCAGCTGTTGCCAGTAACTCAATTGATATTAGTGTTTTCAGCAACTGGCGCTTCGTTAGTAGGCCATAGATGCCGATTCCCATCAGCGTCATAGAGAGAAGGATATAATCCATCAGACATCCTCTCCTCTTTTGCCGTGTAATATTATTGAGAGGCCTATGGCTACTGTTAGTATGACTAGGCCTTGGACAACGACGTCGATTCCTCTTAGATTCCAAAGAGTGTCTGAGACCTGAAGTTGAACTGTAAGTTCAGATGGAACAACTCCCACCGTGAAGAAAATGGGTATTGCTGACACTAAAAGTGCAACCAGTGTCACTGCCACTATGCGTAAGGGGCGTTGTTTTGATTCTCCTTCGCTCAGCATTTCGCCTGACAAGAACAGGACCGCCAATGCTCCTGCACCAACGGCGAACTGGAAAATAGCTGCTAAACCTGCCTGACTCAAGAAATATAGAAACGCCACAGACATTATTGTTACGGTTAGTGAAACCACTGAATACACAGCGTTGTCGAGATATACTGCTAGGAACGCTGAAACAACGAGTATGATGGTGGCTATCTCCTCGATCATTCTGTTGTCTCCGTTGCTTGTTCAAGTCCCTCTGTTGGGCTGACAACCAATGCGTCTTTTTTCAATGAACTGAGTTCGAAGACATCAGAGGTCTTTATCGCGTTTCTTGGGCAGCTCTCTGCGCATTGATAGCAGAAGACGCAGAGATCTAGGTGAAACAGGGGTCGTTTCTTTCCTTGGACATCAATCATTTCAATAGCCTTCGCTGGGCAGTCTCTGGAACATAGTCCGCAGCTTATGCAAAGTCTAATGTCGAACACTTGTCTTCCTCTGGAACCTTCCGGGAGCTTAGGCCTGACTTCTGGATACTTCCGGGTCGATGGCTTCGCTAATACTTGAGAGATTACTTCCTTGAACATCGGTGATAGTCTAATCTTCTTCAACCTGTTCTCACCACGGGATTAACCATATTTTGACTCCGACTGCTGCAAGCAGTGACAATGCTGATAGAGGAAGGAGTATACTCCAATTCACGTCAAGGACCTGATCGATTCTTAGCCTTGCGAATACACATGTAATATACTCTCCAATCACGATGATGGCGACCGTCTTCAAAATAAACCAAAGAGTATACCAGACCGCTGGGGCACCGAATAATACGGGACCATAGGGTCCTCCAAGGAACAGTTCGACCGTGATTGCTGCACCGAGGACGATCTGAATATCCTTGGAAAGTTTTAGGAAAGCTAAGCGCCGACCAGCATATTCAACCTCGTATCCTCCAACGACCTCTGCCTCTGCTTGAGGGACATCGAATGGATCCTTCTCCAACTCTGCTTGAAGAGTAATTATGAATAATCCGAAAGCCCACGGAGCCAGCAAAGCGAAGGGAACGAGTTGACTAGAAGCTATCTTCGAGATACTAATGCTGCTTGCCATGAATGTTGGGGCGAGGGCAAGAATGAACAATGGGATATCATAACCGAGGAATTGCGTTAGAACCCTGGCTGCGCTGATGCTGCTGTAAGCGTTCTTCGATGCCCATCCTGAGAGAAATAGGAAGAAGTTAGCAATTGTCATCAAGGTCATCACAAAGATCAGATCGCCTTCGAAACCTGAATCAAGTATTGCGTTGGAACCGTCAACCGGTATGAAGAGCCAGGCAAAAGCTAAGACTGAAAATGAGAGTAACGGAGCAACCTTGAAGACCGTGCTTCTAATGTTGCTAGGCGCCAAATCCTCCTTCGACAACAATTTAATGAAATCAGCTACCGGTTGAAGTATCCCGCTAGGCCCCGTGTATAATGGTCCAACCCTATTCTCCATTCGTGCCTCAACCTTTCTCTCAACCCAGTCACAGAAGAAAATCAACATTAATACGAATAGGAACCCTGGGAAAACCAGTACGCGAAGGAACAAGGTGGCGTCCAAGCTCAACACATAAGTCTCCTTACCGGTCGGTGCATGAGAAACAAGGGTCCAAGCTTACAAAACTGACTGGCACATCTGCGATGTTGCCGCCTTCAGCGATTTTGGGAAAAGACTGGATGTTAGTGAATGTTGGGGTTCGAATCTTTACGCGTTCAGGATACGCGGTGCCATTACTCTTCACATAGTAGAAGAGTTCGCCTCGAGGTGCTTCTACTCGGCTGACAGCTTCGCCAGCTGGTACAATGCGGGGGACTCGTATCCTGTAGGGTCCTGAAGGAAGATTGTCAAGTGCATAATCCATTATTCGGATGGTTTCATCAATCTCATCTAGTCGGACCAATAGTCTTGCTCTTGAATCTCCTTCAGTCCGTGTTATCATTTCGAAGGGAATATCACCATACGCTGCGTAGGGGTCATCTTTCCTGACATCTATGCCTACATCTGAGGCTCGTGCAACGGGTCCGACAACGCTTAGCTTCAAAGCATCTTGTTTGCTTAGAACACCCACATCTTTCACTCGTGCTCTAATACTTGTGTCATTCTGAAATAGTTCTCTGTAGAACCCCATTCTAGACCTTATCTCGTTGATTTGAAGCTTCACTCTCTTTATCTTATCATCGCTAAGGTCTACTCTTACTCCACCTATGGTTGTGGCTGATGAGAGAACTCGGTTTCCCGTGATCAGCTCCATCATATCCATCGCTACTTCTCTATCACGCCACATGTACTGGAACAACGTTTCATATCCTATCTCATGTCCAAAATGTCCTAACACGAGAAGATGGCTCTGAAGTCTGTCAACCTCAAGGATGATTGTGCGAATATATTTGGCCCTAGCAGGGATTTCTATTCCCATTATGTCTTCAACAGCTTGACAGAAACACGTGGCATGACAGGAATTGCATATACCACATACTCTTTCGACTAAGTAGATGTCCTGCAAATACGTACGTTTCTCAGCCGCTTTTTCAACGCCTCTGTGAACATAGCCTATTCGAGGTATGACTTCCCTCACAGTTTCCCCTTCGACCCTAATTGCGAATTTCTCAGGTTCAACTAGGGCAGGGTGTTGTGGACCAATTATTATGTCGGTTAGAGCCTCTTCACCAATCATTGGTGTCGTTGGACTATTTTCGACAGGATCCACGCGCGCGACATTTGTTAAGTCTGCATCTTTTCTAAGCGGATATAATCCTGACGGCCATGTTTCAGGTAATATCAGTCTTCTTTGGTCTGGATTGCCTTCGAATGTTACACCAAACAGATCAGCGACTTCCCGTTCATGAAAACCGGCGCCCGGCAGCAGGTCAGTGATCGAATCCATCCGCGCATCTTCCTTTGGGACCTCAGTTCTTATTGATGCTAAAGTTCCTCGTATCCGAATACTGTACATTACCTCTATGCTTTTGCCTAGATCAACCCCGATTATAGCTGATAGACCAGTCTTCTCATCCATCTTCAGGAGAGTCATCAGCGCTTCTCTTTGCGACCCGAGTCTAACCTGAACGAAATCTCTGCCTTGCCTTGAAGCCTTGACGCTGATAATACTGTCACCAAGCGTCTTCCTTAGAAGAGCAACAACATCATCTTCAAGTGTTTCCACTAGGATTTTCCCCCCTTCACGGCTTTGAGAAGTTTAGCTACGCCTTCAATTATTGCCTCAGGTCTGGCTGGACAACCAGGAATGTACACGCTTACAGGAATGGTCTTATCGGCGCCTCCTTTGACACAGTAGTTTCCAGCGAATATACCGCCCGAGCAAGCACATGCCCCAATAGCTACCACTGCCTTAGGTTCCGGCATCTGATCATAAATTCGCTTAAGCCTCTCCTCGCACTGAGCTGTGACAGCTCCTGTGACAAGCAAGACATCAGCATGTCTGGGCGATGGTTCAAGTCTTATGCCTAGGCGCTCAACATCATATTTGGGTGTCAAACAAACAACAGTCTCAATGTCACAGCCATTGCATGCACCAGAATTGAAGTGAAGCACCCATGGCGAGCTAGTTATGGCCCACTTCCTAATCGTCGCTGAGCACGTTAATGGTCCCTTCCCTTAACAAGCATAAAACTCGCAGTCGCGACTATCGAGATGTATATTGCCAGAAGCAAAGCGTTCCCACCGTATAGCCCTGACGATGCAAAGGCCAAGAGCA
>JBGOZA010000100.1:0-5018 GCA_041480025.1 Bathyarchaeia archaeon
ACTGGGAACACACGACTGAACGTAGACTTCTCCGGTTCTGGAGGCAGCGAAAAATGGCTGAAGAAGAGCTGAAGCGAAGAAGAAACCCAGGCCTCGATTCTTCAGCATACCTCAGAGAAGAAGCATGGTGACCATCGCCGTTAGCGCGCGCTCAACGTACCTGCGGAGTTATCTTTAGTGCGCGCCGTCCAGATTCACATTTGCTATCATTTGCTGAGATCTGGTATTCGGCAGAAGCTGAGGTCTGATGGATAGAACATTGGATGGTCAGTGCGCTCCCGCGTCCTCCTTCTGATTGGTGTCGACTCCAACAGATCAATGGTATCACAGCTGTCATTCAGTGTCACAACAACATTGTATCGTCTGCAGCAATAGAAACCGTTGGTCATTGGGTGGATGCTGCACGCGGAACAATTCTCACATGTTCTCTCCAATTCAACTAGGACCACGGTCAACACGTCCTCCACATAAGAGTCACTATTAACTTGGCCAGTTCCTTACACTATTCCCTTTATAATCTAATATGGTTCATCAAGACTATTGATGCGTGTACATGTTGGTAGTAGTTCGGAGTTGGGTTGTTTGTCAACCTCTCATGACGAGACTGAAAGCGATTCCGCAATGGAGCCAGATGAGAAGAAAACAGACCTGAAGAAAGAGAAATCCGCGGCCAGAGATGCCAACACCATAAGGCGGGACGTTGAGCAACTGAAGATACTTCGGGTTAGATTGGCTGCTTTGAACGTTTGTTTTGCAGATGAGGAAACTAGGAAGAAGGCTGAGGTTGACCTCTCTCCTATGATCGCAGAGACCGTTGGAATCTTAGATCATGTTGTTGCATCTCTTGAGCCATTGACGAGGGCTCCTACTGGTACTGTGCGCGCAAGAATTGAGAAATAGATGGCTGTTCAGGGCGGACGTTTGTTGAGGGTTCGGCTATTCCATGAATGAATGCTTCTGCGCAAATCTTAAATACTACTAACTGTTTAATTGTAGAACAATTGGTGAGGGACGTTGAGCAAAGCAGAACAAACCGATTTCCGCGACTGGCTTAGTACTCTTCCAAAGTTCCTGGCAGCAGCTGATGCCTCATCTGAGAAAGCATCGGAGAAGGTTGAGCAGGTCCCACAACAGACCAGCAAGGTCTCGATGCGCTTTTCCAAGATTCTTGGAAACAAACAGAGCAAGACATGTTCCGTCGATAGACTCGACGAAATTCTCGAGAAGCAACACAAACCACACATAGCAGAAGACTAGGTCTCTTCTGGCCCTCTCAATTGGCCATAAGTTCGGTCTTGATGCTTTGTCCATTATGATAGACGCGTGCCAAAACAAGATATGTTGAAGGGTCCCTCGTCATCTGACTCCTTGACGAGAAACCCTTCTTGAAATAGCCGGAGTAAGCCCTCTTCTAAGCATAGTAACTACTACTCAAGAGGGTACACTGATTGTTTCATCTGCGAGTTCGATAGAGTGCCTGTCTAGTTCATATATAGCAACGCGCGTTACGCAGAGTCAGGTCGGTTCTGCTATTCTGTTGTTTTTCCGTCGAAATGCTCCTCACTCGCCATCGCTTCCTTCTTGGTGTGGCGAACCACACCATCCTGGTGCTCAGGAGGTGAGTAGATCGTGTAGAGTTTCAGGCTCACCTGCTTTGACGTGTTCACAACATTATGTTTAGCCCCTGAAGGGACGATTACGGCATCTCCATCCTTGATATCATGTTCCACGCTGTCAATGACCACTTTTCCTTCTCCAGCCTCGAATCTGAAGAACTGATCAACATCGCTATGGACTTCCATACCTATCTCTTCACCAGGTCTGAGGCTCATCAGCACAAGCTGACTGTGCTTTCCAGTATACAATACTCGCCGGAAATCAGTGTTCTTCACAGTTTCCTTCTCAATTGCTTTCACGTACCCCTTCATATTCGTCGCCCAAATCTGTTCTAACATTCTCTTCTTTTATGAGTTTGGGCTCTCAGCTCCAGCTTTGCCTCTCCCCGAATCATCTCTGACTAACACAGTCTCAATAAGATGTTAAACCAGTCTGTTAGCGCGCGCTAACATTCATTGTCTGTGGCGTGCGCATTAGACAGCTAGCTGTATGCAGGCGACCATTCTAGCCTCTTAGAGTTTCTTCTTTCCAGCTGGGCTTCTCACCTATTCCCATGTGAATTCCCAAGCTTTTCATTCCCAATTCTCACAGTGAGAATGAGAATAGCGATTTTCATCACACCGGATTCCTGAACTAGCTCAAGCTAACTTTTATTACTGAACTGAAGAAAAGCATGTTCAATCCGTGAGTGCCAGTATGATATGCGAGTATTGCAGATTAATTCATTCAACCAGCGAGCAGTATCCTCTACGTGAAGCAGAACATGACTTGGAAAGCGATTTTCCAAGATGCAGTTGGCATTGGAGATATGTTTGTGACATCTGTGGGGAACCCCGCCACTTCAATTCTATCACATGGTGTGAAGAGACACGTAAGTTTGTTTGCCGAAGATGTGGAGAAGAATATAGACTTGTAGCAGAAGGGTTCTGGAAATGGAATTCCTACTACGCGATTAAGTGTCCTTTCTGTCATCAGCGACATCCTGCCCTAGACAGACTCGAGTCTCAGGGAAAACATCCTTGGCAACTACACTCAGAGATGCTACGCCAGAGAAAGAACATGAGTCTTGAAGAAAGATCTGTGGGCTCAGTTGTCTCTGAGAGCCTGCCCGAAGATCATATTGTATCCGACATGATGGTTGAAGAAGCATGGAGTAAAGCAGCAGATGGATGGTGGGGCCAATACGGCGAATTCGGTGACACAAATAGACGTTACATAATTGACCCTGCGCTACTGCGGATATTGGGGAACATTGAGGGAAAGCGTGTTCTTGACGCTGGATGTGGCAATGGATACCTTTGTCGTCTTCTATCAAAGAGAGGCGCTAGAGTAGTCGGTGTAGATGTTTCTGAAAGGGCAATAGAACTGGCAAAGGTAGCTGAATCAGAGGAACCAAGAGGAGTCGAATACTATGTTCGCAGTCTCAGCGATTTGTCCATCTTCAAGAAGAATACGTTTGACTTCGTAGTATCCAATATTGTTCTCTGTGACCTACAAAACCTGAAGCATGCAATCTCAGAGCTCCATAGGGTCCTAAAGATTGATGGCAAGCTCGTTTTCTCTATAATGCATCCGTGCTTCACTAGTCCACCCATACATGGCTGGGTGAAAAAACCTCTGGACAGTGATAAACTTGAGGACTGGCTCTACTGGAAGGTGGATCGCTACTTTGAGCGAAGCACAGAAGTGTGGAAGCAGGGAAGCCTCCCTTCACTCTACGGTTTTCATCGACCTCTCTCCGACTACATGAAGATCCTGATTGAGAACAAGTTTATGTTAACTGATTTTGAGGAACCTGTTCCTTTGAAGAAAGATATTGAAGAACACTATCGTAGTCTCGGTGATGGTGATAGGATAGCATGGTTCCTAGTCATAGGAGCCGTTAAGATGGGCTCCTGACCACAGCTGGGCGTTCGTGGGCCGTGCACGAATTGTGAATGAGCGCGCGCTAACTGCAGAGAAGAGGATCAAAGTGGTCTCTAATTGTTGCTTGACTGAAATGCTATATCGAAACACTCGTACGAAACTATTACCGTATCCGTCGTGAAAGCTGTTGTCTCGAATGTAAGAGTGGAGCCATTCCATCTGAACCCATACAGATCGCTGTTGCTGTTCAGAGTAGCGCCAATGATTTTGAGGCCTCCGTCCCTTGAATTCTTCCTCAATTGTATCCAGGGATGCGTTCCAGAATTTGACACCGTAGATTCGCTGCTCCATGTGGAAGGTGCTGTAAAGGTCTTGTACGAGACAGAGCCCTGATTGGTACTCCACACTAGGAGACCTTTGCTGCCGCTTGGTTCCCACTCAAAGTCGTAGCATCTCCTATCAGTGTGAGTGACGTCAACGTCGTGTTCAACTGGCGAACCCCAGGCATTCCCATCCCAGTAAACGGAATTCAAATCGCTCTGGCTGTCGAGTGCTACGAGCATGAGATTGTTGGATGTTGGATCTGCTTTCAGTGAAATCCAACGAACATTTAACGTGGTTAAGGAGATACCAGGAAGCTCATCTTCCCAACTTACGCCATTCCATTTGCGCGATTCCACGTAGCCGCTGTAACACCATACGAACATTGCTTTTCCAGAATTCTTTTCGTAGGCAACCCCCATACATTTGTCGTCCCTGACGGTCGATAGAGAATTCTCGAGTTCCCTGAAGTTCCCCCATGCACCGTTATTCCAAAGCCAAGCATTGCAGTCCGCATTAGTGTTGTCCACAGCAATCAATGCTATCTCGTTAGAGCTTTCAGTAGGTTTGGATTCAAGCTCGATCCACCGGTAGTTCAATGCATTTGCGTGTCCAGTATCGTCTATGTATTTTTCAACCGACCAGTTTGAACCATCCCAGATTCTATAGGCCAAATCTCGACTCGCATTACTCGATGACAGAGCATAGACGAGTAAGGCGTTTCCTGAAGTCTTCTCGTAAGCTATGTCGAACGATTGATAGATACTGGCTCCAGAATCGATTAATCCAATGTTGCTTGTGGCTTGCCAGGCGGCTCCATTCCAGATATAGGCGTCAAGATAATTGTCGACCCCCAGAGTTACAACTATTCTCTCATAGTAACGCGCACTCTTTGTGCAGTAGGCTGTCCGAAACCAAATAACGGCGCTTCCAGCGGTAGGCATTTCTGTTTCTGTAGTGTCCCAAGCTGAACCATTCCAAGACCTTCCCTTTGGTGAGTTCAGCAGACTAGTCCCGGTATTCGAACGGTAGCTTACGAAAGCGGTAAGCCATCCTAGAGGCGTAACCGTAACCGTTGCACTGTAGGATACTAGGCAGTAGACGACTGTTGGCTGTACCACCAGAATGATAATCCAGGCTCTCAAGGAAATACTGCAGATTCGTTTGATCTCTGAGTCTCTGCTACTGTTTTCATGGATAGTCATTGCTCCGAC
>JBGOZA010000101.1:0-4926 GCA_041480025.1 Bathyarchaeia archaeon
AACGCAGGTGTTTGATCTCTGGAACTGGAAGCTGGATGCTAATATTAGCGCTGGCTACAGTTTCCGGGGGCCATGCATCGGTGAAGTCACCGGAAACGGAGAGATGGATATAATAATAGTGACTTTTGATCGATTAACCTCCAGTAACACTGGGTCAGTCAAAATATACAATCGCAACTATCAACTACTAGATTCATATGGGGGTTTGCGGCATCGAGCCATAGGCAGTGTTGTTCAAGACGTTGATCGCAACGATAACGGCCTCAATGAATTACTCGTACTAACTCAGGGAGGAATCATCTACGCTTTTGACACGCCAGGATTGTCTCAGGAACGGTTAGGACAACCAAGAGCTAGAAGTGAAGTACATTTCTACAGTGAATCCAGACTAGGCGCTTCCGTATACATTCCCTACGAGCGACCATGGCCTGACGTCTCCGCTCCCGGTCCAGCACCGAGTTCAGTTGGCATTTCAACCCAATTGACTCAGCTTTCATTCAGACTGAATCACCCACTGGGACAGACCATGAGCTACAGTGTAACGACGACACCGAATATTGGATCAGGTGCAGCCAGCAATGTAGGCAATGGTGTTAGAACAGTCTCGATAAGTGGTCTAAGATCAGCTACAACTTATCGTTGGAGGGTCAGAGTAACTGACAGTTCAGGTCATGTGACACAGAAAGATTACTGGTTCACTACAGGACCTTATGTTCCCAACAGTGCACCGACAAGTAGTACTCCAAGACTAGTTTCAGAATCCGGCGGAAACACTGGTGGAGAAGACCTAATCTGTTCCAGACAGGGTACATCTGACGCCAATGGGAACAGTGTTACAAGTATCTATAACTGGTTCAGGAACGGTGTTTCATTAACAAATCTAGTTTTTTCATTCGACACAAGTCTTGATTCAAATGCAGTGTACAGTGGCACAGCTACTGCTCGAGACTATTCCGGTCGAGGTAACACTGGAAACGTCTTCGGTGCCACAAAAACCACAGGAATCATTGGCAATGCTCTTAGCTTTGACGGCAACGATTTCGTGAGAGTTGAAGAACGAAGCAATAGTCTAGGCGGAAGCGGAACATGGAGCCAGATCAGCATCGAGTTCTGGATAAAAGCGACCGCAACTGTATCATCACCTGCGAAACTGATCTGGAAACCTGACCGATACGAATCTGACATCCGCAGCTACATGATAGAGTATAAAGCTAATCTTGGAAGCCCAAGCAGCATGCAACTAATCTGGACCATATATACGAGCACCAGAACATTCGCTCTAAGTTACACTCTGAGCTCCGGAGTAACGAGTTGGCACCACGTAGTTGTAACATATGGATCCGGTGTTGGACAGAGAATGTACGTCGACGGGGTGCAGGCAGCAGTAAATCTCGGCTCAACGCTGACTGGAAACATTAATGCAACTGTTGGCAGTCCACTGCAGATAGGTTTCGGAGGCAGAACAGGTAATTTCGTAGGTAGTCTTGATGAGATAAGAATCTATCCAACAGCGATCTCATCAGCACTTGTGAATCAGAGATACATTGAAACCAGAAACGGTCAAACCCAGAGTTCAAGGATGGTAGATCAAGCAACAAGTGTCGGCGACAAATGGAGTTGCCAAGTAACACCAAACGATGGATTAACGGACGGTACAACTAGAACCTCGAATACCCTCACCATCGTATAGACTCACTCAGAAGCCGTAGAGAGCGTTGCATCGCTGAAGACGCTACATCGCTTACATCATATCCTGTGGAGCTGATGAACCGCCGTGACAAGCGCGCGCTAATATCTAAGGGAAAAGGGAACCAGGCACTTAGGAGCAGGGTTGTTGCTAGAAATCTTTAGCGCGAGCTATGGAACAGCCACCATTCAACAAGGGACAAGATACTGTCTTCTCACCCATTTCCGAAACTGAATGTAACCTCTGCGCGCGCACACAGACAAAGAACATAAATCAAATATCGTAAGCGGACAATGATTGGATATCGAGTTCACACTCAGAACCTTGTTGCTGGTGATCTTATGGTTGTTGTTGGAATTGTTGGGAGTCCTCAGAAAAACGGCAGAACCAATAGTTTGATTGATGCGGTTTTGGAAGGCGTTGAATCAAGAGGAGTTGAAGCGAAGAAAGTATACCTGATAGATTATGATGTGAAATCGTACAAAGGTTCTGAGGGGCCATCAAAAGGCTTCATGTATTGTCCCGAAGAGCTGAGTAGACTCTGTAATGGATCAGATGCTTTAGTCCTGGGCGCCCCAATCTATTGGGGAGATATAAATGGTCTGATGAAAGACTTCATGGATACAGTGAATATACCAATCACAAACGGAAAACCGGCTCTAGGGGTTACTGTCGCTGGAGGTTCTGGCAGAGGCATGGTCTCAGGTGTGCAGTCTTTGTACAATTTCTTTTTTCACAAACAGATGATGGCGATCGACCCTACACCAGTTTCCAGATTCAATATGCAGGAATCTCTAGAAGAGCTTAAGGTGAGTGGTACCAGGCTAGCTGACCTCTCAGAGAAAAAGGAAACGTTCCCAGGGAACACTGTGGAAGAGCGTTTGCCGGTAGTGCAAGCGTACTACACCTCTTTGAAGTATCTTGACTGCGACCCTCTCGATGAATGTATTATGCTTGACAGGCAGTTAATCAAAATCTCTGAAGGAGAGAAGGTGGAGGAGGCAAGAGTGGAGCTTGACAAAGCGTTAGCCCTGATATCAGAAGGATTTAGGAGCGCCGCTGCTGAACACGCTGTGAAGGCATATCTAATACTTTATTTCCCTGCCAAAGAGTGAAGAGAGAGAGCGCCGCTTGGTCTGCAAGACAAGTCATATATTGCTGATAGCACACGAGGAGAATGATTTGTCTATAGGGTGATTCGTACGAAGGAAGATGAGGACAAGAAAATACGAGGATGGTTAGATAACTACACAAACGCAAGCGGGTTTCCGATCGCATTCAGTTTGCCATTGGAGACATTCGACAAAATAAGTCAGTATATGAAAGGTAAGCCTTTCAAGTCCTTCAGCGAGGCAATGGTATTCTTGCTTGATTCCCACCCAGAAATGGCGAAGCACAGCCACGAAATGGGAAAGCCTAAGCTTCCTTTTGACTTCGAAGAGAGGGACCATTCATAGCGCGCGCGCATTTCACATTGGTTTAGCTACTTCTTTGTAGAGGCGTTGAAAATGCTCCCCAAATGTGCCGTCACTCTTTTCTTTTCTCACATACTCTATCCAAGGCTCCAACTTTCTCCAATTCGAGATAATGTAGGGACCTAGCCAGTCTTCAATGACATCAAGATCCACGAAGTTCCTACTCACTAAGAAACCAACGTGTTCGAAAAATGCTGTGACCTCGTAAGGATAGTCGCTGAGTTCTGAACTCTTGTTCTCTCCGATCGTCTTGTCCCTGTAATCTTCAAATCTGTATTCATCATCAATCCATCGAAAACGTCGCAGAAGTCTATCGCTCTCGGCCCATTCGAAAAGCTTCATGGAAATATCGACGTTTCTATGCTGCTCCAGATGTCTAAGCTGAATCACGGCGAAAGAAGCTAGGACAATGCCTGCTAATGCTGAAATGATTGCGGTCGCATCTATTATGGAAACATCCACTATGGAAGCCAACTAGATACCTCCTCTCCTTCTGCCCAAGACAAGGAAATGCCAAGAGCATATGATTGGACACGGACAATACGCATATTGGAACACTTCAAAATGCTACTCTCCAATCAATCAGAATAGGCTCTTCCTCATAAGAATACTACTTCGACACGTTCAATTCAGCCCGCACTAGAGCGCGCTACCGAATATGAGATGTGGTTAGGATCATGTTGACTAGATGCACAGGTATCCATTGAATCCTCAAGCGAAGATGCTCAATGTCGTCTTCCTTCACAGGCAATATTCAGCGCGCGCAACTTTGACCCCCCACACGCACCAATCTTTCTTCTCTTTCTGAAACTATCTCTCTGATCCTCTTTCTCTTCTCCACTCTATCACATACACTCTCTCTCAACACATACAAACACACACAAAAACACACACAGAAGCACGCAAGAAACTTCCCTGCAACCATTACTGCTATTAATTAAAGACCACAAGACTCTACGACTCTGTACTAGCTTGGAGCTTTGTCTCACTTGGAGATATACGAACCTTTCCTTCTAAGCCTCTTAGCCGGCTTGGCCACGGGAGTAGGAGGACTCCTCGTTGTCTTCTTTGGAAAACTCAGCAACAGAACTGTAGGCTTTGCCATGGGCATAGCTTCAGGCGTTATGCTAATGGTTGCATTCAACGACCTGTTCCTAGAGGCTGTGAAGATTCTGACTCACCCGCAGCTGATTATCGCCTTTTCCATTGGAGCCATAATCATCATGGTCATTGACTTGGCCATTCCCCATATAGAACTAACAGCTGGGATGGGAAATGGCGCTCAATCAAAGATATACAGGACCGGTATGCTGATTGCTATAGGCATCACGATACACAATTTTCCAGAAGGACTAGTAGTTTCAGCAGGATACACTTACCTACCCAAACTAGGATTGACAATTGCTCTGGCAATCATGATGCATAACATACCTGAAGGAGTTGCCACGGCAATTCCTCTATGCGCTTCTAACATGAAGCGGTCAAGAATTATGCTAATCACGTTTCTATCAGGGATGGCTGAACCTATTGCAGCATTAGTTGGAGCCATTGCGCTTTCTTTCTTCAGCAGCCCAATCGTAATCGGTGTCGCACTTGCTCTGGCAGCAGGAGTGATGACCTACATAACAGCTGATGAGCTGATTCCAGTAGCCCACGAGTATGGACACAAACACGTGGTTTCAGTAGGGCTCTTGCTTGGAATGCTGTTTGCTTTGCTAATCGACGTAATACTGAGCTGAGATCTAGGGTGTGCGCTTAAGAACT
>JBGOZA010000102.1:0-4887 GCA_041480025.1 Bathyarchaeia archaeon
AGACAGAACGCTTGGTTTCTTGTCTACGGGGGTTTAATCGTAGGGTGGCTTCTAGTGCTTACAGCAATAGCTACCATTCATGTCAAGAAGAGTAGCGTGGGCATAACGACTTAGCGCGCGCTAAAGCTTCTTGATGCGGTCTTCAATCCATCGCGCAACCTTTTCCTCACTCATCTTCTCTGCATCGTCCTGCTCCTTTAGCTTCTCTGCCACGACTCTTAGCAACTCCTCAGGATACACTGGCTTCGTCAAGTAAGCATCTGCGCCGAGATTCAACGCTTTCATAGTATTGTCGAGACTAGCATGACCTGTAACCATGATCTTCATCATCCGAGGTTCTTCTCTATGCATCTCAGCCAGCAGCTCTGTTCCCTCAATATCGGGTAATCTGATGTCTAGCAAAGCAAGGTCATAAGACTCTTTCTTAGCATTCTCCAAAGCTTCTGAACCCGATAAGGCAGTCTTAACGAAGTATCCACTGGCTTCTAGAATATTCTTGAAGCTCCCAACAATAGTCTCATCATCGTCCACCACCAAGATACGTTTCTCATTCATGTTTGGTTCACCTCTGTCTTAAGCGGTATTTTGACCGTGAAGATGCTTCCTCTTCCCTCCTCAGATTTGACGGTGATCTCTCCGCCATGGGCTTCGACAATCCGTTTGCAGACGGCTAATCCTAGGCCTTGTCCCTTGGCCTTGGTTGTGAAGAGGGGCTGGAAAAGCTTGGGCAGATTATCCTCAGATATGCCGACGCCAGTGTCCTCGACGCTTACGAGATCGTACTCGTCAGTCTTCACCGCCCGTATCGTCAGCTGTCCTCCATTTGGCATGGCTTGGATTGCGTTTGTTACGAGGTTTATGAAGACTCGCATCATCAGTTCAGGGTCAATTGGCACCTCAAAGTCCTGTTGCATGAGAGTTGAGATCTGCACATTCTCAGGAACAGGCAATGTCGAGAACATTTCTTCAATGAACGAGAAAAGGTTGGTCTTGATAAACTTAGGCTTCAGGGGACTCGCGTAGTCTTGTAGGTCTGAGACGATCTTATTCATGTACTCTGCCTGCTTCCCCACTGACTCACAGAACCCCATCAAACCATAATTCTCCACAATAATCCTGTCCGGAGAAGGCATAGACTCTATCTTCTTCTTAGCCAAGTAAACGTTGTTAACTATCGCCTGTAGAGGGTTTCGTAGATCGTGGCCTACCATCAGGGCAGTTTGACCGATAGAAACTAAATGGTTCTGCTCAAGGAGCTGCTCCTCAAGTTGATGCCTCTTAGTGATATCCTCGACCAGGTACACTACGCCACTGATCTTGCCTTCAGAATCTCGGAGAGGTGCATAGACCATTCTCACCCATTTATCGAAGCCGTGAAGCGTTGTATGATATGGCCCAACGTACTCGCAGGTTTCTCCTCGTAAGGCTTTCTCATAGAATGGAAATACTCGTTTGTCTACGAGGTTGAAGAAGTTGAGTTTGAGCAGTTCTTCTCTCGAAGCCTTTGCGAAGCGGCACTCCTCCTCATTGGTCTGTACTAGGTTGCCCTTATTGTCTGTGACAACTATTCCTATGGGAGCATTATCCACGATTCTCCTCAGCCTCTCCTCGTTCTGCTGAAGCCTGAGCTCCAGCTCCTTTTTCTCAGTCACGTCCGTGTTGATGGTAACGATCCCGATTGCAGCTCCCCGAGAATCTCGAAGTTGGGATGCAAACTGCAATAACGTGAAGGATTCACCATTCTTGCGTCTGCGTTTTAGTTCTCCAATCCAGCTGCCATTCTTCTCGAGGGCCCTAGTGACCTCAAGATAAGTCTTGTTAGTCTCTGCCGCATCTGGGTACAGGATTGTTGCTGATTTTCCCACAATTTCCTCCGTCTTGAACCCGTACATGTCTTCAAATGCCTTGTTGGCAAACACTATCTTTCGTTCATTGTCTTGGACCATTACTGCTTGACTTATGGACTGAGCTATGTTGCTAAGGAAACCGATTTCTCTCGTTCTTCCTTCAACGAGGTTCTCCAAGTCATTTGCATACGCCTTCAGCTTCATCTCAGCCCTTTTCTTGTCGGTGATATCAGTGGTAACTATCACTTGGGCGAGTCTGTCTCGGATGCGGACGTTTGAATAATGGTTCTGGATGCAACGTTTTTTTCCGTCTTTTCTAATGATACAGAAGTCTAGTTCTGTTGGCCTCACTCCAATTCTTCTGGCTTCTGCCTTGATTACCTGTATTCGATCTTTCTCTTCAGGAGCGGCGAGGTCCAAGTGATCGATGCCCCTGAGTTCTTTTGATGAGTAACCGAGGATTTCGCATGTTCGATTGTTGACATATGTCGTTTCGCCATCTTCAATGATGGTGAGACCTTCTTGAAGGTCCTCCACCACGATTCTGAATCTTTCTTCACTATCTCGGAGTTCTTTCTCAACCCTCTTGCGTTCAGTAATGTCCCTCGTGATAATCTGTATGCCTGTGACCTTTCCATCCTTGTAGATTGCCTGGCCACCTGATTCAACTGGAACGAGTGACCCGTCTTTCCTCTTAATGATGGATTCGAAGTAGGGAATTGGATTACCCATCTTTGCCCTCAGAAGCATCTCAAGACTCTTTGGCCAGTATCTGAGAGGAGTAATCTCTATCACGTTCATGCCAAGCCGATTCAAATGACCTGTGAGCTCTTCGGTTACTTTGTTGGCGAATTTGACGTTTCCCTTAAGGTCAACTATGACTATCGAATCTTTTGAGTTTTCGACTAGATTTCTGTACTTCTCCTCGGAAGATCTAAGTTCTTCTTCAATTTGTTTTCTTTCAGTGATGTCCTTTGAGAGTATGAAGGCTGCAACTATTCTGTCGGACGCGTCTCTCATCGGACTTATGGTTCTGAGGTACCAGTGGTTATCCAGGTGACCCAGATACTCGTGAATGATGGTTTCTCCTTTGAAGACTCTCCCCAATTTCGCTAGTAGGTCTTCGTTGTCGGATGCTGACGCAAATTCTCTGAAGTATCTGTTCTTCGCTTCTTCGTTGGAGATGCCGAGTAACCTCTCCATTCGACGGTTTATGAATAGGTATCTTCCATTCCTGTCGATTGCCCAAACGAAGTCGCTCGTCGATTCTAGGAGGGCTCTGTAGAGCATCTCTGGTTGAAGGCTCTCAAGCTGGGTCATCGAACACTCGCCACTGTATCAATTTCCTTGACGTAGTCCGTGAACACGCGCGCTTTCCTCCTAGGATGATTCGCTGTCTTTTTCTTCTTGTTTAGCCTTTTCCGATTCTTCCTTGAGAATAAAGCGCGCGCGCTATGACCTTTTCCGCATGCTTGCGTTCAGTAATGTCTTTTGAGATGATGGAGACTGCCTCTATCTCGCCAGATTCATTCCTTATAGGACCCATGGTACGCAGAAACCAACGATTATCTTTCGAACTCGGGAATTCATCGCTTATCGTCTCCCCTTCGAAGACTTGTTCCACCTTCGCCATGAAATCTGCCGTGTTATCCACGGTATGAATGTCTCCGTAGGTCTTTCCCTGAGTCTCTTCATTGGTGAGTCCAATCAGTTTCTCCAAGGGGCCGTTTATGTAGAGGTATCTTCCTTCCCTGTCGATGACCCAAATAAGATCACTAGTCGACTCTAGAAGCGTTCGATAGAATCTTTCTGATCGGGGTTCTGATAGTCGTGTCATTGCGTAATTCGTCCTGTTAAGTTCTTCCACATAATCTGTGAACTCGAAGTCCTTCTTCTGTTCCCACCTCAAACCAAGTCTGCAGTACAAGTTTTTCAGGATGAGCCGTTCAACATGAATGGCACCAGATCCCAACATTGCTGCCAGAGCATTTGAGAAGGCTTTTGAACCATAAAGACTCTTTTCCTCCCTTACGTCAATTGTCTTTACGCGGTTGAGAAGAATAGGGGCTACTCTTTTTCCAAAGACCTGCAGGAACGCCTCTTCTGTTACTTCTATAAACAGGTCTCTAATGTCATGTGTATCAATCTGACTCAATGATTCTCCTTGTTCAAGCAACGAGACTCATCTTAACGCGTAAGCAATAATGAGTTGGTACCTTTAGAAGCCTTACGTACTGGCAATATAGCGCGCGCACTATGGACCGAATCGGTATACCCGGTGATCCTGGCCAATCCATTAAGCGACTCATAGCGCGCGCACATATACTCTTCATCCGACACGCATTCTCTTGTCCCTGGGGTGAGTGTCGTACATTCAAATTCTCCATTGTCAGCAATCTTGCTAGCGCGCACTGAAGCCTTTGTCTATCATACACTATAGTTCCTGTGGCTCACGCTTAGACCCGGAGGATTCTTGCTCACCTTTCATTTCTTGAAATATACGATAGTACGGGCATCTATCGTTCCAACGATTGTAGACATTCCCGCATCTTTGTTGACTGTCTGTCAAACATGGTGAATCAGGAAAATACCTGCAGAACAACGTCATATTCATCATCCGATCCCATTGCAGCTCTACGGAGCGCATAGAGTATCCAACATTTTCAGTAACACTGGTATAAATGGTCACGGGATAATTCCAGTTCAGCTCCCACTATAGTTAAAGCAGCATAGAATGAGGCTCTCGTCTCCATTCCGCTTGGTGCGCCCTAAGTAACGATCACTGAGGTCTTCTTGCCTGAAGCTGCAACTGCCTTACCAACACCCATTTCAGGCCACTTCGGCAAGGAACCTCCATGTATGCAACTGGCGCGCGATTGGATAGGAATGGACACGCTGCAAAGACTTTTATCGATTATTCGTTGAATGAATCTGAGCTTCGAAGGTTTCATCTTGGACAGACAGGACAGAGTCAGAGATTCCAAGTATGCCAGTTCAAGGATTCTCGCATTTGGAATCCTCTTTCTCTTGTTAGCAGGCT
>JBGOZA010000103.1:0-4882 GCA_041480025.1 Bathyarchaeia archaeon
AGAAAGAGACCAAGTATCAGGTATAGTAACTGAGAAAGACTTGGTACGAAAAGTCATGGCTAAAGGAGCGGACCCCCTTAAAGTCAAGATTTCAGAAGTAATGTCAACTCCTCTGCTTGTAGTCGACCCAGATGAAACAATAGAGAACGCTGTAAGAACAATGGCTGAGAATAAAGTGCGGAGACTCCCCGTCATGCGAACAGGAATCTTATATGGAATATTTGGTGATCGAGAGCTCGCTCTCCACTTTAACGAATATGAAGACATGATTACGAGGGACATGCTCAAACACATGACGATGTATTCATGTTGAGAGCGCGCTATGACTTAACGTCAGCACTCGTCAAATCCCGCAAGTCTCTTTCCAAATTGGGCTTATTACTGAGAAGATTTCCAATGCCCACAGTTGCCTGTCTGTTATAGCCTTCCACCAAGCGCTCTTCAAGCCTCATGAAAGGGTGAGGAGCCCTAGTCTGAGAATAGTTTTGACCTCCCTTTCCATCCCTTATGACGAGATGTTCAGCATACATGATGGTCAGGATACCGCCCAACAAAAGGCCCAATCCGAGAAACGGAGTCAAGAAACCATAGGTGAGACCAAAAGGCCATATGCCCGGTGTAAGAGTGACGCCCATTAGGAAAAGAAAAACTCCAGAAGACAACGCGCGCGCTATTCGCTTCAGATAGTCTTCCATTGACTGTCCATAGAAATTCCCCCCGCACAGTTTAAAGCGTTGCACGCTAGTATACTCCGTATAGAGCATCTGTTTTGAAGAGTTCCCATTGCGCGATACAAGAAATGCCTAGTAGCATGTACTAGAATTTTGGAGAATGATGCTCTAGAGCCTGCTAGCCACTTCATGGCTATGAGAACAGCACATGTTTCACAATCAGGATGGATTATAAAGTACTTGACTCATAAATTGTCCGCCAAACCCTGGCTCGAATAGGATCAAAGATGGCTCCTCATCTCTATACTTACATGATGGGTCAGGATGATCCAAAGAAATGCTCAGCGAATCGCCTTGTGAAACTGAAACTGGCTTCTCCAGTCTATCGACGTAGCCAGGTACCAAAAGGGACTTTGATTCTGAACCCATATGCTTCAAGAATCGTAACAAGACTAGACAAGGATTCAGTTCAGAGATACGGACTAATGATTATTGATTGTTCTTGGAAGAGAGCGGAAACAGTCTTCTCAGCAAGAAGAGATGAGGGAAGAAAACTCCCAATCCTGTTAGCCGCCAATCCTATCAACTATGCACGACCAGGAATACTAAGTTCTCTGGAAGCTCTAGCAGCAGCTCTGTACATTGTTGGTTTCAGGAAAGAGGCCCAAGAAATCCTCCGCATCTTCAAGTGGGGTCCACATTTTATAGAACTAAACCAAGACCCTCTAGACTCATATGCTGAGGCCGCGGACGAAGAGCACATGAAAGAGGCTATGATCGAGTTCTTCCCTTTAGCGTTTGAAAAACCTCAATGACATGGAACTGGATGGCAAATACTCTTAAGAATAAACTGTGCGCGTTGATTTCCTCATAGGGCTCTTAGAAGTGGCCTCTTCGACTTGCGATGAATAGGCTTCAAAAGACATAGGAGAGTTCCCAAACAAGCACAAGAGGTGCTCAACGTGGAGACTGACATCCTCATAGTAGGCGGCGGGATAATAGGTTCAGCGATAGCTAGAGAACTGTCAAAATATCACACTAGATTAACACTCATAGAAAAAGAGGCAGACATAGCTTTTGGAGGCCCAACAAAGGCCAATACCGGAATAATACACGCAGGATATGATGATAAACCAGGAACAATAGAAGCCAAGTTATGTGTTAGAGGAAACAGGCTATGGTCTACCATCGCTTCAGAACTGGCGATTCCTCTCAAGAGATCAGGGTCATTCGTTGTAGCTCTTGAAGACCCAGATATCAAGACCTTGGAGAATCTGAAACAACAAGGTTCTCTAAATGAAGTCCCAGACTTGGAAATAGTCGAAGGGACAAGACTCTTCAGAATGGAGCCAAGTCTGAACACAAAAGCAACTGCAGGACTGTTTGCTCCATCAGCAGGAATCATTTCCCCATACGAAGCCGCTATAGCATTGGCAGAAAACGCACGTGAAAACGGTGCCAAAATCCTTCTTGGAACAGAGGCTGTTGGTATCAACGTTGTGAATGGCAAAGTGAAGGCAGTAAAGACGAATAACGGAATAATCAATACTGCCTTCGTTGTTAACGCAGCCGGTTTGTTTGCGGACGAAATCTCATCAATGGTTGGGCTATCACATTTCCAGATTACTCCAAGGAAAGGAGAATACCTCATCTACGACAATTCCCTAGGAGAATTTGTCAAGCATCCTTTGTTCCCAATTCCCACCCCAATAAGCAAAGGAATTCTTGTGTCACCAACTGTGGATGGAAACATAATTGTCGGTCCGAACGCCTGTGATATAAAGGACAAAGATGACACAACGACAACATCATGTGGAATCGGAGAAATCCTAAATGGAGCGTATAGACTCGTGCCCGGACTTGAAGAAAAGCTCAACCTTGTAATCTCGAGTTTTGCAGGACTCCGACCAGAGCCTTCCTCCGGGGAGTTCATCATAAAGGACTATGAAGAAGTTGAAGGCTTCATCAACGTGGCTGGCACAAAATCTCCTGGACTGACTTCAGCGCCAGCCATCGCAGAGACCGTTACCAGCATCATAAGCAAGAGGAATATTCTAGAGTTGAGAAATGACTTCAATTCAAAGAGAAAGCCGCTGATACATCCTCTGCGCGAAGTGACCATGGGAAACACAACTGGATTCATGAACGAAGATTCCAGTTACGGACGTGTTGTGTGTCGTTGTGAACGCGTGACCGAAGGAGAAATAACTGAAGCCCTGCGTCGTGGAGCTAGCACCCTTGATGGCGTAAAATACAGAACTAGGGCTGGTATGGGGAGGTGTCAGGGAGGATTTTGCACTCCTCACATAGTAAGAATAATTTCAACAGAACTCAAGATTCCTGTCGAAGAAGTCACCAAGAAAGGCCGGAATTCCGAGATTCTACGATACTCTTCAAAGAAACTACTATCAGCTGAGAAAGATGTCTGAACAGAATCTGGATGTTGCAGTAATCGGTGGCGGGGCTGCTGGTACAGCTGCCGCAATAGCAGCCAAAACAAATGGCGCAGACTCTGTTCTGATAGTTGAGAGAAACGAAGAACTTGGCGGCATACTACCGCAGTGCATACATACAGGATTTGGGCTGCACTACCTGAAAGAGAATCTTACTGGCCCAGAATACATTGACCGATTTGTCAAGAGAATACCTGAACTGGGGATAGAACATAAGCTCGGGACAATGGTTCTCGACCTTACCTCCCGGAAAGAGATATTGACCATAAACAGAAATGAAGGCGTTCAGAGACTCCGAGCAAGTTCTGTAGTACTAGCCATGGGTTGTCGCGAGCGAAGCCGAGGCGCCCTTAGCATACCTGGCACAAGACCCGCTGGAGTGTTCACAGCAGGAACCGCACAAAGACTCATGGACATTGAAGGATACGTGCCTGGCAAGAAGATAGTCATTCTAGGATCAGGAGATATTGGTCTTATTATGGCTAGACGGTTTGCGATGGAAGGAGCCAAGGTCAAAGGCGTCATTGAGGTCATGCCATACCCGGGGGGTCTGGATAGAAACCTTCAGATCCTGAAAGACTTTGACATTCCATTGTACCTAAGGCATGCAGCGACATTTGTCCACGGAAAAAACAGGGTCGAAGGCGTAACTATGTGCAAACTTGACGAAAACGGTCAGCCAACAGGGGAAGAAGAAATCATCGACTGTGACACATTAATTCTCTCAGTCGGACTGATTCCTGAGAATGAGCTCTCCAAAAGAGCTGGAATCAATCTTGACCCTAGAACAGGGGGACCTATAGTTGACGAAAACATGGAAACCTCTGTCGAAGGAATATTCGCCTGTGGAAATGTGGTTCATGTACACGACCTTGTAGATCACGTCACCATCGCAGGTGAGAAAGCAGGTGCGAGTGCAGCAAAAAACGCTGGCGGAGAGCTTCAACGACCAGTGAATAAGATTCAGCTCATCCCTGGAAAAAACGTCAGATACGTTGTTCCTCAAATCATTAGCGGGGCAAGGCCCGTCGAGATATATGCTCGGATGAGGGAACCTGCCTATGATGCAAAGATCACTATTGGTGAGCATATATCAATTCGAAGACGCGTTGTAAAACCAGCCGAAACAACAATTATAGACCTGAATGAAGACAGATTGAAGAAGCTTGAAGGCAGTAGTCAAGTAGTTGTTGAAATGACTAGTCAAGAGGCGGTCACATGTTGAAAGATGAGAAAGAACAGGTAGAAGTGACCTGTATTCAATGTCCCATGGGTTGCAGGATGACCGTCGAGATCTACAAACAGGAAGTCTTGGGAACAAAGAATGCAGGATGTAATCGAGGCATCGAATATGCCATCGGAGAGATAAGATCTCCAGTGAGAGACTTCTTCTCAACCGTAAAGGTCAAAAACGGAAAAACACCTATGTTATCAGTCCGTTCTACGAAACCGGTTCCCAAGAGCCTGCTTCTGGCATGCGCCATGGAAATCTCAAAACTCACCGTTCAGGCACCAATCAGAATCGGAAGCATCGTAGTGAAAGATATACTCAACTCAGGAATAGACATAATCGCAACAAAAAGCATAGAAGAAGACTAGTAATATGCAGCTAGCGCTCCACTAATTCTTCTTGCTGGGATGCCATGTGAACTTCCCCGAACGAATCTATACACTAGACGAACTCAAGGAAGCTAGAGCAGCGATAGCAAGTGGATATAAACACGAAGTCAGAGTTGTAGGAAACCCTCAATTCAACAA
>JBGOZA010000104.1:0-4765 GCA_041480025.1 Bathyarchaeia archaeon
AAGCACAACGTCTCCCACAGCTGAGACATTATCGCTCAAGATCTCCGTTTCCTTGCCTTTGTCATCAGCCATAATGATGGACATCTTTCCTCCCGGAAGGTCGAAAGTAATGTCTTTGACAGTACCAGAGATGATACCGTTTTCATCTATGACTTGCTTACCAACAATCTTATCACGTGAAAGAAACTTCTTCTCCAAGTGTTAGCACCAATAGAAAAGCTAATGACAAGACTATTAAGAATTACCCACGAACCGGCAGGAAAACCATGCAGAACCTTCAAGACATAATTGCGAAGATCCTTGAACAAAGCCCGAATCTCACACGTGAGGCAGTATTAGTAATGGTGCAGCAGAAACGTGATGGAGCGGGGAAATTACTCACTGATGAGGGCGCAGCTCATCTTGTTGCCGGGGACCTTGGAGTGAGCCTCTCAGGCTCCGGCTCCTTCAAGAACACGCTGGACACAAAAGACCTTATTATCGGTTCCTCAGATGTGAGCCTCTCAGGAAAGGTTGTCCTAACTTATCCGACTCAGACTTTCAGGAAGAAGGACGGTGCCGAAGGAAGAGTTGGCAGGTTTGTGCTTCAAGATGGGACAGGTTCGACCAAAATTGTGCTTTGGGATGAGAACGCAGAACTGTTAGACCGGCAACGTATACCAGTTGGCTCAATTGTACGTGTTAACCATGGATATGTGAGACCGAGTCTTGACGGAAAACCAGAGGTTAACGTTGGCAAAAGGGGTAGCGTGGTTGTTCAAGCGTCGGGCAATGAATCTGTGAACCAGACTATAACGTACAAGAAGATCCATGAGATATCGGACAGAGATCTGAGTGTTAATGTGAAAGGCATAGTTGTCTCAGCATCTCCTCCTTCTTTCTTTACGCGTTCTGATGGTACTTCAGGACAAGTGTCTAGGATACAGATTGGAGATGAAACAGGACAGATTCGAATCACACTCTGGAATGAACAGGCAGAATTTGCGGTTGGGATTGAGAGAGACGATGCAATAGAGATAGTTAACGGCAGGACGAGAAAAGGTCTTGCTGGGGAGTTGGAGGTTCACGTTTCTCAGACATCTGAAGTGAATAAGCTTAGTTCGCTAGACGGATTAGGAGTTCCGAAACTGGTTACCAGAAAGATACGGGATCTCGTACCTGGTCTAATGTCTGTTGATGTACTTGCTCGAGTTGCGATACTTGGCCAAGAAAGAGTCTTTCAAAGGCAGACCGGTGATGACGGAAAGGTAGCAGATGCAACCATCATAGATGGAACCGGATCACTGCGCCTTTCAATGTGGGATGAGAAGGCGGAGATCCTCAAGCAGTTGAAGACCGGAGATATTATTCTCCTCAGAGGAGCATACACGAGAGAAGGGTTCAACGGCTCAATAGCATTGAACATAGGAAAAATGGGAACAGTGACAATAAATCCAGAGATGGCCGAAGCTGAGGAACTCCCAGAATATTCCGCTGTCACAAAAATCGTGGAACTTAGAGATGGATTCCCAGCCAGTGTCCAGGCAGAAGTAGTTGAGGCACCGTCCGAGAAGAAAATCAGAACAAAAGACGGCCGTGACTTGACCGTGGTATCTCTTCGACTTCGGGATAACACAGGAGAGATAGGAATCTCTCTGTGGAATGAAAACGCTGAGAAAGCCAAGAACTATGCCCCAGGAACCAAACTGAGGATAAGCGACGCTTTCACAAGGATAGGATATGATGGTGACCTAGAGCTCTCTACTAGAACCTTCACCAAGATTGAAACAATATCAGACAAGACCCTACTAGATAGTAGTGAAAACGAATCGGCTTCAAGATTCTCTGAAGGAGAACACTTTGAGGGAAATGCAATCTTACTTGAGGCCTCAAGAAGCACGGTAGAAAACACCTGTCCCAACTGTGGCGGCAATGTTAGGGAACGCGATGGAAGCTTCATATGCAATGAATGCGGTCGTATCCCAAGAACAAATCAGAGACTCATCTTGGAAGCTGTTTTGGAGTCAAATGGAAGAGAATTCACAGCGGTCTTCTCTGGGAATGATGCTGAAACTCTTCTAGGTGCTGACTACGACTATTCGACAAACCTGATTTCGCAAGGACTTGATGAGAATACTTTGGTGGAGTCTGCTAAGAAGCAACTTAAAGGTCGGCGCCTCAAGATAGAGGGGACCGTCGTTGAGAGTTCTGCTACACGGTTGAGAATTGATGTATCACGCGTTGAGCAATTCCTGAACTAGATTGAATGTGCAGCCTCAGCGACCCGGCGTAGAAGTTCTGTGGCAGAAACAATGTTTGGAAAACCTTTGAGGCCACATTCCGGTCCTGCATATGGTACTCTTTCAGAGCCTAGAATGCGTATTATCATTTCAAGCCTATTCTTCATGAGATTAATCTCTTCCAAGAACCGCAGAGGGTCTATGCTATTCTCCAAAATCCCATTCCAGAAATCTCCGACTCTATCGTTCACTGCAGATTCCCTCATATTCTTTCCTTCTTCTGCGATTCGATTTCTGATAAGATTGTCAAAATCTGTGACCGCAATGCTCGCTTTGGCGAACTTGTCAGTCTTCTGAAGATTCTTCCTTGTCTCAACAGATTCATAGAAGGGGTCAACGACATGGGACTCCACTATATCCAAACCCTTGACGTCCCAGAAGAGGCCGTCATTGGTCGAGTGCAAGTGAATCCCAGTCTGCACGCCTTTGGACTTAGCTGCTGAGAGAACATGTTCCCAAGCATGCAGGATGCTTTCTCTTCCCTTCTGTCCGAAATCAAGAAGAGGATCATCTACAAGGCCAAACAGAGGCTCCTCGATGAACAGAAGCTTCACTTCACCATATTTCTCTACAAATATGTTGGCGTCTACAATAGTTGACAAAGCATCTGCCAGATTCGTAAACGTTTCAACGTATTTCTCCGACAGCATTGATGCTAGAGTATACGGTCCTGTTATGGATACTTTCAACCTTACTGGAGAATCATTAATCTTGGCGATTTTCTTCGCGTTTCTTCTGAGAGTAGCCACTTCCGGTATTTCACTTAACCCCGTCTTAGCCCTGATTGAATCTGTCTGTGCGTAACCTTTGGCAGTCTTACTAATTCCAGTCAGGACTTCGAGGAACATTTCGGACATATCCCGGAACTGTGGATAGTTCGGAATATCTATCCCCGCCTTGCGCTTGGCTAGAAAGCCCTCTTCTACCTTGCCATCGAAGTAGCCTCGGAGATCTTCTGTCCCCGCTGAAAATGAAGCAGCCTTTGCATACGCGCTAGCTGCTTTGAGATACTGCTCAAAGTCTCCGACGAAAGGCATGCTTCCGGTATCGTATGTTTCCACTAGGCCAATCCACACCTATAGCATGTATTTGGGATAACGGTTGGATTAGTATTTCTTTGATTGATATCTGTTGTGTGAGTCAGCAGTCAGCCGTGATTGATTCTTGAAAAGCTAAAAAGCAGTCAGTTAGCGCGCGCCTTTGTTTAGAGAACTCAACTGAATCATAGAGATCGTTAAATCAGAAGCGTTTTTCAGTAGGCCAAAAATCGGGCTCAGAAGAGGAGTGAGAAGGGATAAACCCTTCTATGACTGCCCGCTGAGTTTGAGAATTCGCTGCCAGTTCTCATTGACGCCTTGTCTGATAGCTTCGACCTCATCTTTCATATTAGGTCTGAGCAGATGGCTGAATCTTCCTTGGAGTTTCAGATATTCTTCAATTGCGACTGGGTTAGTTATTTTCATGTTGAGCTTGTATGTTCCTTTTTCAACTTCGTATAAAGGCCATATTGTGGTCTGCACAGCAAGCTTTGATAGTCTGATGGTATCTCGAGGGTTGGATCTCCAACCTAATGGGCAAGGTGCCAGTACATGTACAACAGCTGGGCCTTCAACCTCTAGTCCTTTTCTGACTTTCGTTATGTAGTCATTTGGGAAACCTACAGTAGCTGTCGCTGCGTAATCTATGTGATGAGCCATCACGATTGCTATGAGGTCCTTCTTGTTCTCTCTTTTCCCAGGAATTACTGAACCAGCTGGACTCGTAGTCGTAGATGCTCCACGCGGTGTTGCGCCAGATCTCTGAATACCCGTATTCATGTAGGCTTCATTGTCGTAGCAGATGTAGAGGAAGTCGTGTCCCCTCTCTAGTGCTCCTGACAGGGCTTGAATACCTATGTCAAATGTGCCTCCGTCTCCACCCAATGCGATAACATCGATCTGCTTGTCTGTTTCCTTTCTCAGTAGCATCCACTTATATGCAGCTTCAATTCCAGAGGCGGTTGCAGCAGCGTTCTCGAAGAGGCTGTGAATATACGGAACGCGCCAAGCCGTGTATGGAAATAGTGTTGTTGATACTTCTACACATCCTGTCGCATTGGTAACAACTATGGGTCTCCCTCTTTCTCCTTTGAGGGCCATTCTAGCTGCCATAGCTGGTCCGCATCCTGGGCATAGTCTGTGACCAGGTGCGAGTTTCTCTTCAAGAGTCAGTTCTTTAAGGCTAAGTACCATCTATTCTCTCACCCCGAGGTAGATAATTGGTGCTTGAGGAGTATCTGTTCCAGCTATTTCCAAAGCCTTCTCAAGCGCTTCTGACAAATCCTTTACTGAGATATCTCTACCGCCTATACCAAGGACCGCGTTTACTACTTTCGTGTCTCTACGTGCTTCATTTAGTGTAGCTACTATGTCGCTGCATACAGGATTCAGTGGCGCGCCGAAACTCATCGACCTGTCCAGTACAAGGATGGATTTCAGACCTTTTGT
>JBGOZA010000105.1:0-4746 GCA_041480025.1 Bathyarchaeia archaeon
AAGTATGCTGAAACACCTGTGCCTGAAGAATCTCTGAAGCGTATATTGGAGGCTGCTAGGGTCGCTCCTTCAGCGAGCAACCGACAGCCCTGGTATTTTATCGTGGTCACTGATAGTGGGAAGAGAAAGATCATTTCTCAGGGGCGCTACGCCAAGTTTGTGACCGAGTCTCCTATAGTGATAGTTGGGTGCGCTGATAAGATGGCTTCACCAAAGTGGTGTGTAGTTGATGTTTCCATAGCTCTTGAGAACATTGTATTAGCAGCAACTGGTGAGGGCTTGGGTACATGTTGGATAGGAGGATTCATCGAAGAAGACGTTAAACGTATTCTAGAGATTCCTGAGAAATATGATGTCATAGCTATCATATCTGTTGGCTATCCTCGTGAGAATCTGGATGTTGACCAGATGCCTCTTGAGCAAGCTCATGCTAGAAAGGGCCTCCAAGAGATTGTGGGTTATGAGAAATATGGCCAAGCACGCGCTTAGTCTATCCGCCAAAGAAGATTTCTGTGATTATTCGACGAGAGTCTTCTTTTCAAAAAGCCGCGCCTAGAGATGCCACTGGAAGCTTGCTACGTATGGACCAGAATGAAGAGCCTAAGGATTGGGTTGAATCCATTATTAGGTGCTTCATCAATGAATCACCTGAAAACACTCTCAAGAACGAAGAAAATGAGAAGGCTTGGGCTGACCCGTTAGTAGGTTACTCAAAGGGTGATGACCCGCTCTATAGTTTCTACAAGAAGGACATAGGAGAATTCTATCTTACACCTATCGAATTCTTCAACAATTCCTTCCCAGAATCAGACGCCAAGCCACAAGATTTGACTGTGATAAGCTGGATCTTGCCACAAACTGACGAAACAAAATCTGAGCATCGAATACAGAAAAAGTATCCAACCGAAAGATGGGTGAGAGCGCGAATGTATGGGGAGGAAGCCAACGATAAGCTTAGGAGACATGTCGTGGATGCATTGCTGGCCTCTAGCATAGAAGCTGTGGCTCCTTTGCTGTCTCCTCTCTGGTCAGCCAAGATGTCGGAACGTTACGGCTATGCTTCCACTTGGTCGGAGCGCCATGCAGCCTACGCTGCTGGACTGGGAACTTTCGGTCTCAGTGATGGATTAATTACGCCAAAAGGCAAGGCTATGCGTTGTGGCTCAGTAATCGCTAGGATCGACATTCCAGCTTCCGCCAGACCATATAACAATCATAATGAGTATTGTCTGTTCTATTCGCAGGGGACTTGTGGGAAATGCATTGAACGATGCCCTGCAGGAGCAATCTCGAAGGCTGGGCACGACAAGACCAAGTGTTCAGCGTACCTTAACACGACGTGGGAATACGTCAGAACTAATTATGGTTTCAAAGGCTATGGATGTGGACTCTGCCAAACAGGCATACCCTGTGAATCAGGCATCCCAGCTAGGATGGTCTAAGATATTTCTCATATGACTGAGCACTTGGAAGAGATCGTCTGCATTAGGTCTGTCTGAATGACATATTTGCTCTTGAGAGGAGACTTCTTATTGGCAGGTGTTGTGGGCACGCATCTTCGCATTGTCCACATCTAATGCATTTGTCAGCCCCTGTACCAGAATTGATAATCTCCCCATATTGTTTTCTTATTTCCTCCTGCTTAAGTGGATTATTTTGGTTCTTGTAATAGTCGTTGTACAATGCTAAGATCTCAGGAATCGTGACGCCCTGAGGGCAAGGTTGACAGTATCTGCAACCAGTGCAGCCAATGAAGCCATGACTTAGGAATGCCTCTCGAATACTGGAGATGGATTCTAACTCTTTCCTAGTCAAAACGCCTGGACCTGAGCGGTCAGCACTCTTAATGTTTTCAGTGACTTGATTCATATTGCTCATACCACTAAGAGCAAGAGAAACCTCAGGCTGGTTCCAAACCCATTGAAGAGCTAAGTCTACAGGGCTTCTATCTATCTTGGAGTCTTTCAGAAGAGTCTCGACTTCCTTAGGTGGCTTGACGGCCAAGTTGCCTCCCTGAACAGGCTCCATTACAACAACTCCAAGACCTTTTTCAGCGGCGTACTTCAGTCCCTCTACACCTGGCGTGCGACTGCTCGACTCGGTGTCAACATAATTATACTGCATTTGGAAGAATGCCCATCCTTGGTAACTGTCAAGTACCTCCTTCAAAACTTCAAACGTGTCGTGGAAACTGAATCCTAAATGACCGATTCTCCCTTCTGCAATCTTCTTCTCCGCCCAGTCGATTGCATTCAATTCCTTTACCTTTAACCAGCTTTCTTTTCTGAGACCATGAAACAGGTAGAAATCGATGTGGTCAGTCTGCAGCTTGACAAGTTGATCATCGAAAATCTTGTTCAGATCTTGCGTGGAGGCTACTTCTCGAATGGGCATCTTAGTTGCTAGTCTTATCTTCTCACGATATCCATCCTTGAGAGCCTTTCCGACTATGATCTCGCTTTTTCCTTCACCGTAGCGGTAACCTGTGTCAAGATAGTTTACACCGTTGTCTATCGCGTATCTTATCATGCGCACTGCTTCAGCTTCATCTATGGTTCGATCTGTCCCAACAGTTGGAAGTCTCATTGCACCGAATCCAAGGGCTGAGACATCCCAATTTAGACTGCCAAATCTTCTATACTTCATAGCAGCACCTCTACCTTGTTGTTACTTCGGAAGATGAACTGGTCACTAGAGGGCACCGCTCTAGAAAAAGATTCTTTGAATACGCCCAGTCAAAAGACAAGAAGAATCTAGAAATTCCCTTTCAAAGAGTGAATTCGACTGCTATGCACGCTCTTTCATCATATGGTACAGATGAATTAGAATGATTTAAGGAAACAGAACACACTAGGTTAATCAAACTCTACCCATGAGGACAATGTGATGGTCAGGGCTTCCCGTGATTTTCAGGTCTTTGTTAAACCGGTTGGACCGCTGTGTAACCTGGATTGCCGTTACTGTTACTATCTGAAGAAGGAACAGCTCTATCCAAGCGAAGAGCGCTTCCGTATGTCTGACACAGTTCTAGAGACATATATCATCCAACAAATCAATGCTTCTCCGAGTGGAACAGTAAGGTTTTCTTGGCATGGAGGTGAACCTACTCTACTTGGCTTGGACTACTTCCGCAATATTGTTGCACTGCAGCGCAAACACAGACGTCGCAACCAGCTTATCACTAATGGTATTCAGACCAATGGAACTTTGATTGATGAAGATTGGAGTAGCTTTTTTGCGGATGAGGGTTTTGCCGTTGGAATCAGCATAGATGGTCCGCAACTAATCCATGATAGGTTCCGTGTTACAAAAGACCAGAAAGCCAGCTACGAACAGACAATGAGAGGTTATAGACTATTGCAGAAGCATCTTGTTCCCACTGATATTCTATGTGTTGTGAACGCGCACAACGTCAGATTTCCGCTTCAAGTCTACAGGTTTTTCAAGCAGATCGATGCAAAATACGTCAACTTCCTACCAATGGTTGAACTGGAGGAGGGAAGCGAAAGAACAAGCAATATCAGTGTCTCAGCTGGTGCTTGGGGAAACTTTCTCTGCACAATCTTTGATGAATGGAGAGATCAGGACATAGGCAGAATCAAGGTGCACATATTTGAGGAGGCCATTAGAACAGCTTTCAACCAGGAACACTTGCAATGTTTGTTCCGACCTACTTGTGGCAACATCCCTGTAGTCGAACATAATGGAGACTTCTATTCGTGCGATCACTTTGTTAACGCAGAACATCTCTTAGGCAACATATTGAGGACTCCCCTAGTTAAGCTACTGGAGAGCCCAATCCAAGAAAGATTTGGAAAAGCCAAATTGAAGACGTTGCCTAGCTATTGCATAGAATGTGAGGTTAGGTCCATGTGCAACGGAGAATGTCCGAAGAACCGGTTCATGACCACACCCAATGGTGAAGGAGGCTTAAATTATCTCTGCGAAGGATACAAGCATTTCTTCACTCATTGCCAACCGTTCGTCTCAGCGGTCGCTAGTCTGAGTCGGCATGGGCTGATGAAGTGAATACACGGTCCGCTCTAGTACTAGTGGAAGACTGCTAGGTCTTCAGTTTCTCTTTGAGGAAGTTGATAGTTCGTTCCCATGCCAGTTTAGCTGCCTCCTCGTTGTATCGTGAGCCTGTATCGTTGAAGAAAGCGTGGCCAGCACCTTCATACATGAATATCCTGTAGTCCACTGATGCTTTCTTCAGTGCGGCCTCATATGTAGGGATTCCCTCATTGATTCGCTCGTCAAGTCCAGCATAGTGTAGAAGCAGAGATGCTCTTATTCTGTGAACATCTTCTGGCGACGGTTGCCGACCATAGAAGGGGACCGATGCTAACAAATCAGGGGAGTTCACAGCTAGCTGATTTGCTACTCCGCCTCCCCAACAGAAACCCATAACACCAACTCTTCCCGTAGACTGAGGGTGCGTCTTTAGATATTTCACCGCAGCTATGAAGTCCTTCACTGTCTGTTGGCTGTCAAGCTTCTGTATCAGGGCAGGGACTTCGTCCCTGGCTATGAGGTCTTGCGTAGTCCCTCCGAGGGGAGACAAAGCGTCTGGAGCAAGAGCCAGGAATCCCTTAGATGCGACCCGTCTAGCAACATCTTTGATGTGTGGTACAAGCCCTCTGTTTTCGTGAATGACTATGACTGCTGGCAGTCTTGAATTACCTCTGGGTTTAGCGAAATATGCCAGAATGTCACCTGACTCACCTCGATACCTAGTATCCTGTG
>JBGOZA010000106.1:0-4708 GCA_041480025.1 Bathyarchaeia archaeon
AAATTTCAACGTAATTGCCTTTCTGCATTCTTTTACGAGGCTGCCCATGTAGACAAACGTCTTCTCCACAAGTTCAGGGCCACTCAGTTTGTCGGTCAATTGGTGACTACCACATCTTGCTATGACATGAAGTATTCACCTGCTAAATACCTTTCCAAGACCGCGCGCTAGAGCGGCATAGCGCGCGCTTCGGTGTAATGCAATAGGTCCCACCAGCACATTCGATACCCATCGCGCGCGCCTCAAAGGACGCGCATTCATATGGTTAGGAGATAGGATACGGTCAAAACTGAATAGTGTCCCCCACATCTTGAGCAAAAAATTGCGTCTATGAACTCTAGGACTAGCTAACTTTCACCCCGAATTTCAGGATGACCAGTTCGAGAACGCATATTCCGATTGATATTGCGAATATGGTATTGTATCCGTAGAACTCTGCGATTGTTCCAGCTGCCAATGGTCCGACCACGCTCATTATGCTTCCTGGTAGAAAGAAAAGCGCGAATCCTAGGCCTCGCACCTTTCCGGGGGACAGTTTCGCCATTATGCTTGATCTAGCAGCCATACCCATAATGTTGAAGAATCCACTTCCAATATAGAATATCGCGAATAGAATTACACTGGGGAAGGCTATTGAAAGAGCAAGTGATAGTCCCGCTATCGCGCGAGTGCCTAGAAGCCACTTCTTGTCTCCGAACTTGGAAGCTGTGAATCCCCCAATGGGAGATGCTATGAGTCCGCTTAGCATGCTACCGCTAGCTATTAGGCTTGCGAGTGCTATGTCTAGTCCCCTAACGTCCTGTAGATAGAGAACAAGGAAGAATGAGACCATAGATCCCGCCTCCACAGCTAAGGCCTGATAGATTAGAAACATCACAAGACTTCTGCTCAAGAAGGGTTTGGTGCCTGCATCGCTGCTAGTCTGTGATGTTTGGCTTTCAGTTTCTTCAACAGGCTCTTTGGGTAGGAAGAACACCATGACCATGCCTAGAAACATTGGAAATGCCATCAAGAGATAGACTTGTCTCCACTCAAGAGCAAGAAATCCTATGAGAACGCTCACAAGTAGGGGTCCAATCGAGTTGCCAAAAGTACCGCCCGCCCCATGCAATCCTAAAGCCCTGGATCTGTCCTTTGATCTGAACAGTTTCGTAGTGAAGCTGTACGACGAAGGATGATAGATGGTAACACTGATGTAGACAAGGCTGATCGCAACAATCAACATCAATGCGTTGTTGGATTGACTAGCAAGCAAGGCTCCCAATGTTGCAGCTACGAAGTTGATTATCATCATCTTCTTTCCCCCAAATCTGTCAGATGATAGCCCCGACGGGATATATCCTATTGCCTGACACAAAGGAGGGATCGCTGAAATAATGCCAAGCTGCTGCAAGGACAGATTGAATTCAACCCTCAGAATGGAGAAAATGGCGGGGTGAATGAACTCCATACTGTGAGCTAGCATATGAGTTACGGACAATGCTAACAATCCGTAGCTGAAGATGGACACTTTCTTCCTCGTGTTATCCGCAGTGTTCGTCATCACTTATGCTTCCTATTTCGCAAGCAGAATCCGTGAATTCGATCTTTCTGAGCAGTGTTGGCGAGAGCTCTTGGCGGCAGTATAATATTAGCGTATCCCGGAATCCATTTAGCGCGCTAGTTTCGCAATATCTGTATGCGGTGAGGATTACGTGTTGGAGGTTGACGGCAGCAAGAGAAGTGGTAGCGGCACAATTCTGCGTCTCGCAGTCGCACTAGCAGCTATTATCGGGGAAGATCTCCACATCTATAATATTCGGAAAAGACGTGATAGACCAGGGCTTCGTCCACAACACCTTGAGGCAGTATTGACAGCTGCGAAACTGTGCGATGCAGAAGTTAAAGGGGCGAGAGTAGACTCTGAGGAACTCTGGTTTAGGCCTAGAAGAATCGTTGGTGGCTTGGTTGAGGCAAATATAGGAACCGCTGGAAGCATTCCAATGTTGCTACTCACTATTCTACCAATATGCGCCCATGCTGAGAGAACTGTGCAGATTCATGTGACCAATGGTGGAACAGACGTCGCTCATGCCCCCACTGTAAACTATCTGAAACATGTGCTTCTGCCAACACTGAGCAGAATGGGTTTGACCTCCTCCCTAGAGGTTAACAGATATGGCTACTACCCAAAAGGCATGGGCGAAATCACGCTGACAGTTCATCCTCACAAGGAAATGTTCTCTTTGAGGATGACAGAATCTGGAATCTTGGAAGAAGTGCATGGAATCTCTGTCTGCACATTTCTCAAAGATAGAAGAGTAGCTGATCGTCAAGCTGAAACTGCAACAAGAATCCTTGAAGCCAAAGGTCTGAAGACAGATATCGAAGTAGTCTGTGACGAGTCTAATCGCCAGCAGAAAGGCAGCTCCTTAGCACTGTGGGCTTTGACAGACAAAGGTTGCATAATGGGAGCTGACGCTATAGGGGAAATTGGAAAGCCTAGTGAAGCTGTGGGAGATGAGGCCGCAAGGAATCTATTGGCGGAACTTGATTCGAAGGCTACTGTGGATGTTCATCTCGCTGATATGCTCGTACCTTATGTTGCTTTGGCCAAAGGTGATTCTGTCTATCTGACCCGCTCTTTGACGGAGCATCTTGAAACCAACATCTTGTTGACTCAAGAAATACTGGGTACAGAATTCAGAATAGAGAAGACTAACGATCTGTTCCAAATCAGTAGCAGAGGATGCTAGCTCAGAGTGGAGCGCGCTCTAAGTGAAAGTATCATGCAAACGTCGAGAAACGCAATCAAACAATAGAGCACGTCAAGACCAGCTTGTTTAGTCTAGGATTAGCGGGGAGGTAGAACGGATACTTCTCAGCTTTCTAATCTGATTAAACAAGATATTGTCTAGGGCCTTGAGATCTTTTCCTTGAAGCTTAACGAGGATGTTTCCGAAATCATAATCTACGTAGGCAGCTTTGACTCCTTCAATCTTCTTCAGCTCTGCAACTGAAGTATTGTCGTTTCTCAGCACTGTGCTGATTCTGACTCTTGCAGTAATCATCGAGTATCTCCAATCGTGTATTGCTAAGTTGCCTCTAGACTTGGCGAGCAGAGTATTAAGAAATGTACGAATTTGAAAAACTGAAGCTGGGTTTTCGTTCGGTACGGTCACTACGTTTTTCTCTTCAAGAGCACTGTACTTCTATTGATACGTTGCACTGTTTATTCAAGGAAGGGTTAAATAACATTCAAAATGATTGAGAACCATGTCGTCGCTTGGTCCTTGGCAAATTGCTCTTGACACTATCATAATGACTATGGTTCCTTTGGAGATTGTTTACGCGTACATCTTCGGCAAGGACTGGTTCAGAATGCAGCTCAATTTCTTACTATGGCTAGTCAGGTCCCCAGTGAATCTGGTTAGGAGTCTGGCTTCTCGCAATAAGGGAGACCAATCCTAATCTTCACGGCCTCGAAGAAACTTCTGCTATCTCAATAATTGTTGCGAGCTCAGGCAGAATCATGTATCTTTTGTTCCGCTATCTGGCAGTTCTTGTTGACTAACCAACTCTAACACAATGCTGAGTAGTCTGCAGTAGGAATGATGCTTGCGCGCTCTACGGGCTATAGGCCATGAATCAGGTTCATCTATGTTTTGCCAATTTGTTTGAGAGCTTGCAAAGCCCCTGATTGCAGTAGTTCAAAGTCGCTGCTGACGGTTATGAAGTTGTAGCCTTCTCTCACCCGATCCTGAACGGTTTTCCCTGCACCCATATGGATTCCTGATGAGATTCCTGCTTCACTTGATGCCTCGTGGACTCTGTCTATGGCAGATTGGACATCTGGGTGTGTCATGTCCCCCAGGTGTCCAAATGAAGCCGAGAGGTCTGCTGGACCGATGTATGTGACGTCTATTCCTTCGACTGCAACAATACTCGCAATGTTATCAACTGCTTCTTCTGTCTCAATCTGGGCAATGACAAGAGTTTCGTCATTAGCTGTCTTGAGATAGTCTGGGTCATCGAAAGTGGTTCGCCTTGGTCCGCATCCTCTCAGACCTTTGGGAGGATACTTGCAGGCTTTGACCGCCATCTCTGCTTGTTCCTTGTTGTTGATCCAGGGGATGACAATCCCGTATGCTCCTATGTCAAGAGCGCGCTTAACTGCAACTAGATCATTCCACCAGACTCGTACAATTGGAATAGTTCCTTTGTCGCGCATTGCCTGCATGAGTGTCTGAGTTTGATAGATGTCCAAAGGACTGTGTTCTGTGTCGAAGACGAGGTAGTCGAAGCCAAGTGTTGAGATATACTCTGTCACTAATGGGCTCTCAATGCTGATCCAAATGCCATAGGCTTGTGCACCAGACTTCAATTTCCTCTTAAGGTCGTTCTTCAATTCATTGTCTCTCCGAAACACTGTAGCTACGGTCGGGACTATGGCTATTTAACTTGACTAGAAAGTCCTCGATTCAGGGATGGCATACTGGTATTCTGTCAATGATGAGTAGAAAGAGATTGCAGGATTTCTACACTCCAACTACTCAATCTCGCCTTTCATGTTGGCAATACGCGCTGACAATCACTGATTCTAGACTCAGGACCGCTTCTTGACTACTAACCATATAGTGTATATGACTAGAGCATCGGCTACTATCAGAAGAGGGATTCTTAGAAGATACCGGTAGATGAAAGCATCAACGCTGGAGACTTGTGAAAG
>JBGOZA010000107.1:0-4705 GCA_041480025.1 Bathyarchaeia archaeon
AGGAACTAGAGAGATGTTGGGACGCATATCTGAGAGGACACTTAAGGGCGTAGGGCGCGAAGTTGAGGATAAGAGACTTCATAGTCAAGGGTACCAAGCGCCTGTTGATGCTTATCTCTCCAAGATTTCTGCTCAGGGTGTGCTTGGATCATCGGGGTCCTTTGAAAAGTTCACTGAACCAATTAGAACATATCCAGGCGAAATAACCCAAGTCACCATCGGCGCAACTAAAGGAGATGGGGGAACAAGAGGGAAAAGAATCGTCATAGGTGGAGAGAAGGTTCCTCCTTTCTATCTATTTGAGGGTATGATGCCACATAGACCCGTCATATCTATTGATGTCTTTGACGTGCCTCCTTCTCTTGCGAGCGCCATGAAAGCCCCGTACAAAGATGTTCTTGATGATCCTGCGGAATGGGCCAGGAAGGCCGTGGAGGAATATGGAGCGGACATGATCAATCTCCACCTAACAAGCACAGACCCGCTGATAAGAGGAACTTCTCCAGAGGATGCTGCTAAGACCATGGAGAATGTTCTTCAGGCAGTAGATGTGCCGCTTTCTATTGGAGGCTGTGGAGACCCTGAAATAGATCTCCAACTTTTCAAGAGACTAGCTGAAGTAGGAGAGGGGGAACGACTCCTCTTCAACTCTATCACACTTGATATGAATGTTAAAGAGGCTGCGGAAGCGATAGGAGGACACGGCCATGCCGTAATCGCATTCACTTCTATGGATTTGTCTCTGGCAAGGGAACTTAATCGCAAGCTTCGAGAAGCTGCCTTTCCAACAGACAGCATCATAATGGATACTACAACAGCGGCCTTAGGCTATGGTATTGAGTACGCTTTCAGTGTTATGGAGCGTGCAAGACTCTCAGGGCTTATGGGAGACCCGGAACTCAGATACCCACTTGCCTCAGGAACTACAAATGCGTGGGCTGCAAGGGAGGCCTGGATGAAAATGGAACCTCGGTGGGGTCCCCGAGAGCTGCGAGGACCTATCTGGGAGACAGTGACAGCCATCACGTTGCTCCTCGCAGGCGCCGATTATTTCATGATGATGCATCCTACGGCCGTTAAGACACTCAAAAACATGATAAATGAACTATTGAACGGACGTAAGGCGAGTGCTGAGACGATCATCAACTGGGTAAACAAAACAATCTGAAATTGGAGGCAATAGAGACTGTCCAGACTCATCACAAGCCCGATTGAGATCTACAAACTTCTTCCAAGAATGAACTGTAAGGAATGTGGTGAAGAGAATTGTATGATCTTCGCTACAAAGCTTGTCAGTAGAGAAATCTCCATAGACAAATGTCCACTGCTGCTCGAGGGGAAGAATAGGGACGCATACGAGAAGATTTGGAAGCTCTTGAAGCCACCTGTGAAAGAGGTTGAGATCGGGTCAGGAGACAAAACCGTGAAGATAGGCGGCAAACTTGTGATGTATCGCCACGAGTTTACCTATCTCAATCCAACGGCTATCGCAATTGATGTAACTGACGAGATGGATGATAGTATCCTCAAAGACAGAATAAGGGCAACAGATGACTTCTCCTATGAATATATAGGAAGAAAGCTTCGGCTCGACATGGTCGCTATACGATCGACCTCAAATGATTCTGGAAAATTCAGATCTGCCGTCAGGAGTTTTTCAGATATATCCAATCTTCCAGTTGTGCTCTGCTCTTTCAATCCCGAGATAATTGAGACTGGTTTAGATGTGATTGGGCAGAGAAGACCGCTCATTTACGCAGCTACCAAAGACAATTGGAGAGAAATGGCAGGTCTAGCCGCTAGATTTGATTGTCCTCTCGCGGTCTTTGCTCCTGGTGATTTGGGGCTGTTGAAATCATTGGTTCGCTCTCTCCTGGAATGTGGGATTAGTGACCTTGTCTTGGACCCGGGCACGTTCCCAGGCGAGTATTTTGCTGAAACGCTGAATGCTTTTACTATGATAAGACGCCTAGCCTGCAACAAGGAAGATGAGTCCTTAGGCTTCCCTCTTCTTGGGGTACCTCTGACCTCCTGGATTGGATGTAACGAGCAGCCTGAGATGGCTGCTTGGAATGAGACATGTCTCGCATCAGCCCTTGTCGTACGTTATGCGGATATACTAATCATGCATGGCTTGGACGGATGGTCACTGCTTCCTCTGACTGTTCTAAGAGAGAACCTATATTCGGATCCGAGGAGGCCTGTGGCGGTAGCTCCGGGCTTAAGAACCTTCGGAAAGCCTGATGAGTCTTCACCCCTTCTCTTAACGAGCAACTTTGCTCTAACCTACTATACGGTGGCTTCAGATATCGATTCCAACAAGTTGGACTGCCACCTCCTAGTTATCGATACTGAAGGCCTATCAGTTGAGAGCGCTGTAGCAGGTAGAAAACTTACACCTAGAAAAGTAGCTGAGGCATTGAAAGCAGACAGGATAGAGGAGAGAATAAATCATAAAAAACTAATCATCCCCGGTAGAGCTGCTAGACTGAGTAGAGAAATCGAGGAAGCCACAGGTTTTCACGTTATGATTGGGCCTCTCGATTCATCAGGTATAGCGAAGTATCTTGCCGAAAGATGGACTCTATAGTTGCGAGGACTTGACAGTTCAGGGCCAGCGACTTGATCCATCTAGCTAGGAATGATCCGAGAATCTAGCTAGATCTATTGAAGCTGGGGAAGAACTCTCTTTTGCCAGGAATATAGGCAGAAGAGGAATAGGCGTCCAAGAAGTCTGTTTCAACTAGAAGATCGACATACATCATCTTCTCAGCAGCTTTCTCCATCTCAAGTCTTCCAGCCTTCGATAGCAAAGCGGCATAAGCTCCTGCCAGTGAACCGTTTCCCAATGGATTGACTCTTGAATTCGGGAATTCCGGGAATACACCCAACGTAGTAGCGTTCTTTATATCTGTGAATGCTCCGAAAGCCCCAGCCAGATGGAAGCTCTTAACATCGTGTATGGAAAGGTTGTATTTTTCCATTAGAACAATTACTGCTCCACAAACAGCTGCCTTTGAGTCCATGATGTATGAGATATCACGTTGTGTTACCACGATGTCTTGGTCAATGCTTGTCTTTTCACGTTCGGCGATAACATATTCGAGGCCTTCGTGACCCATTCTTACGAGACCAGTATTCTTCTTCACAATTTTTCCTGTGAAATCTAGAAGACCGGAAGAGAACATTTCGGCAGCCACATCGATCATTCCTGAACCGCAAATCCCTTTGGGAAGAGAGTTGCCAATCACCGAGTACGATGCCTCCAAGGTTGAAGGATCGATCTTGACGTGCTCTATTGCACCGTCCATACCTCTCATGCCAAATTTTATCTCCTCACCTTCCCAAGCAGGACCAGATGCACAAGAGCATGAAACAAGCCAGTCTCTGTTCCCGAAGACTATTTCACCGTTGGTCCCCATATCGATGAGTAGTGACAAATCATCAGACTCAGTCATCCCAGACGCCACAATGCCTCCAACTACATCACCACCCAAGAAACGACTCACGTTCGGCAGACAGTAAACATATGCGTTCATGTTTGTGTGTAGGCCGAGTTCTCCAGATTTTCGTATTATGGGTTTACGAGAAACCATAGAGTTCACCTCATTAAGATATGTCACGTCTATTCCAGTGAGAAGATGATTCATGACAGTATTGGCGCCAACAGTGACGTCTGTCAAATCAGCAATGCTGATGCCAACATCCAAGCTGAGCTGATCAACCAAGTCATTCACGGTCTTTAGGACAGCATCTTGAAGCTCTCTCAAGCCCTCAGACTCCTGAGAAAATCCGATTCTTGTCACAAGTTCTTCACCGTATGTTATCTGCTTGTTCAAGCCGGACTCTGTTCGCAAGATTCTGCCATCATTCAAGTTGACTAAAGCAACTGCAATAGTAGTGGTACCAACGTCAATAGCGAGACCATAGTTGGAGGAGGTTTTGTCGCCTAGTTCGATTGAAACAATCTCAGGATGACCGTTGGTCTCGCTTAAGGCAAGAGTCATGAATGCATCTTCGGCAAGGGCTTGAATCCTGTTTGATGTCTCCTCGGTTATTTGAGGTATTGGACCAGAGTAGTCTAGAATCTCAATCGGAGCTGATATGGGAAGACGCCTACAGTCGTTCAGTTTCACGCGTCTTGCAAGATATTTCTTAGAGGCAGGGTCAATACTCCTCAACTTTGTAGGGAAGCTAAACAGGATTTTTGGCATGAGTATCCTGCTTTCAACCGGGATTCTGAATACGCAGTCACTCATTACACGAACTTGGCATGCCAAGCGGTAGCCTTCTGAGAACTGTTGAGGTGAGAGATATTTCTGCCATTTTGGTGAGATATCCTCAACCTCTCCATTAACCAAGATTACCTTACATTTGCCACAGTCACCTCGTCCTCCACAGATGGTTTCAACACCAACCTCGGCGTCACGAAGAATACTGAGCAGAATGGTTCCTTTCTGGGCTTCAGCTGTGATGTTCATAGGTTCCAGGAGGACGCTGACTTGCTCAACCAAATGCTTGGCCTCAGAAGTCTCCAATATCTGATGCTTCAGTATTGATGAACGAGATCTGTTTATTGTTTCTTGTTCCTTGAGCGCGCGCGAAGAGTCTCTTTCCGTGAAGTTGACTATGGCTGGTTGTCCTGCAGACTCTTTCCCATGTAGACGCCCATTGGTTCATAGTCTAGTTTTCTGAAATAGTCCCT
>JBGOZA010000108.1:0-4705 GCA_041480025.1 Bathyarchaeia archaeon
AGGATTCCAAGATAGAGGTATATGCTGAAGACGCAACGAAAATCAAGTTTACTTACTCTGGGTGTCTCACATATACCACGTAATTCAGACAAGACTAATTCAAATAGCATAATTAAGAGTCCAAATTGACGTATTAGCGCGCAACCATTACTAAGCTAGTAAGGGAAGGCAAGAGAATTGTCTAACTCAAACGTAGTTAGGTTGGAAGATGCGCCCGTAAGAAAAGCCTTAGGCGGAACCCTCAAGACCATTTTCACGCCAGAAAACGTTGGGGCCAAGAACTTCCGCTTCTCGGTAGGATACTTCGACCCGAACGAAGGCCTGCAGGTCCACATACATCCCGAATCAGAAGAAGTCTATTACGTAGTAAGTGGCAAAGGCATAGTGTACCTAGGCAAGGATCGTAAACAGATAAGCATTGAGCCTGGAATGTCATTATACGTTGATGCTGGAACTCCTCACGGCATAACCAACACTGGGAAGGAGAAGTTGATAGTAGCCTTCTTTGTTGCTCCCGGAAAAGACAAGACAGTGGCTCTCTAGATAAAGCTCTCAGAACTTGATTCAGGTCTCGTAGGCAGCGCGATTCAGAATACGGAGGATTCAGACTCTAGTCTGCCCTTTTTCGGAGAATAGAAATGTGCGAGAAAGCGGAGTCCTTCGCGGCACCGTGCCAATGCTTTTCGCCCGCAGGTATGTAAGCAACCATTCCTTCACTGAGTGGGGTCTCTTTTTCCTCAGCAGCTATTGTTCCTTTTCCGCTCAGAACGAAGAGGCATTGATCATAGATGTGCGTATGAAAAATGTTTCTCACACCCTTCGGAAAGCTCACGATAGACACTGAAAGATCTCTTGATTCATCCCCAATCAGTGTCTTCACGCCTACAGTATCAGTGAAAATGCCTCCAGACCTCGGTGTCTCGGGGATGTCTGCTATCTTCATGACTTTCATTGAGGTTCCTCAGCATATCTAATAGAGTGCATTCTACCTTAAGAAATTTAAACCTCAGGCATGTAGCTGGAATTCCAGCCATTTCTTGTGATTATCTAGAGAGGGCTCCCATCGGGGTAGTTCAGGGTTTTTAGTCTGCTGACAGCTATTTCTGCAGCTAAGATAACTGGTTCCAGTGTGACGTTTACGGGTGGTGAATAGCAGCAGTCTGTCTTAGATAGTTCTGAGACAGTCATCTTGTTCTGTATCGCCGTAGCCAGCATATTGACTCTCTGCGTGGTTTCTTCTCCAGAAACAATCTGGCTACCAATTATGCGGCCGTAGTCTCTTTCGACAATGAGCTTAACCCTGATATCTTGTCCTCCAGGGAAGTATTCAGCTCTGGTCCTTGAATCTACAGAACCTGAGATTGTCTTGTAACCAAGTCCTCTTGCATGAAGCTCAGTATACCCTGTGGAACCTATCTCAAAACCGAACACTTTGGTCACTCTTGAACAAAGAGATCCAGGGAAGATTGTGTAACCGCCAGCCGCATTCCTACCAGCAACTTCGCCTTGTCTAGCAGCTGTTGTCCTGAGTTGGCTCCGTATCGGTTGTCCATCTATTAGGCTGTAGCATTCAGTGCCATCTCCGCAGGAGTAAATATCAGGAATACTTGTTGACATGTCGGCACCGACTTTAAGCCCGCCTGTCACTCCGAATAACGCGCCTATCTGCATTCCCAATTCATTGTTTATTCTTGCACCTGTAGCGACAAGAACTATGTCTGCCTGTATCTTTCTGTCTTCAACTACAACTGCCTCTACTTGATTGGTCCCAACTATCTCTTTGACAGGACTTCCTGTGATCACGTTGACTCCGTGGTCTTCAAGTCTCTCTGTTACGAGGTTCGCCGTGTCCATGTCAAGCATCGTTGGACATACTTGTGGTGACGCCTCAGCAATAGTAGTTACAATATTCTTTTCATCAAATGCGTGAGTGGTCTCGAGACCAGTCATGCCAGCGCCAATTACAACCGCTGAATGAGCTTCTTTCATCGCTTCCTGCAGCCGTTTGCCATCATCTATTGTGCGTAGCGAGTAAACCCCTTCTTTGTCAGCTCCCTTAATTGAAGGAGTGGACGAACGGCAGCCTGTGGCCAAGATTAGGGAATCATAGTGGATAGTCTTCTCCTTGCCGTCCTCGAGCATCATTAACACGTGGTCTGCGGGTCCTATCGTCTTGGCTACGGTTCCGAGTCGAAGATCCAGATTCATCATTTCATACCATTTGGGTGGGAAAATGACGAGGTCCTCAAAGTTCTGAACTTGTCCTGAAAGCACATACGGTAGACCACATCTTGAGTACGCAGGATATTTCTCTGATTCAATGAGGATGATTTCGGCTTCTTTGTCAGTCCTTCTCGCGGCGGCTGCAGCAGAGGTTCCAGCAGCATTTGCTCCCAAGATAACGATTCTTCGCATCGAATCAACCTTCACCAAGGTAAAAGTTGCCTGCCAAATAGTATGAGCGAAAATATAATAATAGCGCGCCTAACTGGACTTGAAAAGCTTTTAGAGAGACGTTTTCCGCATCTTTTTACTGAGTAATGAAGAAGACCACGCGCGCGACAAGCAGTGCTTCATAGCTAGGAGAAGAAATCAACTTCATGGATATCATTGTGTGTATCAAGCAGGTTCCTGCAACAATTGAAGTCAAGATGGATCAATCTAAGGGAACCTTGATTAGAGAAGGAGTTGAAAGCGAAGTCAATCCATTCGACCTTTATGCCTTGGAGGAAGGCTTGCGGCTGAAGACGCGTTATGGCGGAAGACTATCTGCGATTAGTATGGGGCCGCCTCAAGCTGAATTGGCTCTGAGATATGTGCTGTCCTTAGGCTATGAAAGAGCAGTATTATTGTCTGACAAAGCATTTGCAGGCGCAGATACCTTAGCCACAGCCTACACTCTAGCATGCGGAATAAGAAAGCTAGGCAATTATGACCTGATCATCTGCGGATTGAAGACAACGGATGGTGACACCGGCCAGGTTGGCCCAGCGCTGTCTGAAGAACTTGGAATATCCCATGTAGGATACGTGAAGAAGATAGTTGAAGCTAAGGAGAACTCCATAGTCGTTACGCGTTCACTTGACGACTTCTACGAAGATGTGGAGGCGCCATTGCCTTGTCTCCTAACTGTTACCAAGGAAATAAACGAGCCTAGACTACCAACATTCAAAGGCAAATTAGCTGCCAGAAAAGCATTCGTGGAAGCCTGGAACGCAAATGATATCGGAGGCATTATGGAAAGATTTGGTTCCAAAGGGTCTCCAACAGAGGTTGTTAAGATTTTCACTCCTTCACCGCGTTCAGTGGGGGAGATCATTCAAGGCGGACCGAAGGATCAGGCATCGAAACTGATCAGGAGGTTACTGGAAAGGAAAGTCCTCCAATAACCAATGAGTGTGACATGTTTGTCTGAGATATATGTTTCAAAAGAGAAATGTTCTGGATGCGGAGACTGCGTCAAGGTCTGTCCTTTCAACGCGATAGTCCTGGCTGACAATGTGGCAGTGATTCAAGATAACTGTCAACTGTGTAGGATTTGTCTGTCAAGCTGCAGCCAAGACGCAATATCCGTCAAGAAAACTGCGACTGAAGCTGATCTATCTGATTACAAAGGAGTTCTTGTTTTCGGTGAACAGAGAAAAGGAATCATTTCTCCCATCGTCTATGAGCTTCTGGGAAAAGGGCAGGAACTGGCGAATCATCTCGGAGAGATGCTTGAATGCGTTGTTCTAGGCTGGAACATGAAAAAGCAAGCAGAGGAATTGACGCGATATGGCGTAGACAAAGTCTTCCTCTACAATAGTCCCGTTCTAGAATACTTCAGAGATGACCCATACTCTAGACTTACTATTGATCTCGTCAAAGATGTGAAACCTAGCATCTTCCTCCTAGGAGCCACCTCTATCGGGAGATCTATTGCTCCACGCGTTTCAACAGCCTTGAGGACTGGTCTCACAGCGGATTGCACTGAACTGAGCATAGACTCAGAGGGCCAGTTGCTTCAAACAAGACCTGCATATGGAGGTAACATTATGGCCACTATTCTTTGCCTTAGGAATCGACCCCAGATGGCAACAGTCAGACACAAAGTAATGAAAAAAGCCGAGAAGATTGCCGGTTCTAAAGGCGAAGTATTCGAAAGAGGCTTCGATGAAACTGCTCTGTTAGATCGGACGCACATTACAACGACGACTGAAAACCACGCTGATGAAGAACCTATCAGCGAAGCCGAAATAATAGTTTCAGGAGGCAAGGGTCTAGGCAATCCAGAAGGCTTCAAGCTCATACGGGAACTAGCTAATGTACTCGGAGGATCCGTTGGCGCCAGCAGAGCCACTGTTGACGAAGGCTGGATTGACTATACTCACCAAATTGGGCTCAGTGGCAAGACTGTTCGACCAAGACTATACATAGCATGTGGAATCTCAGGTGCAATTCAACATCTTGCTGGAATGCAGTCTTCTGATACTATTGTCGCCATAAACAAGGATCCAGATGCTCCAATTCTCAAGATTGCTGACTACGGCATAGTGGGCGATATCTACCAGGTCATTCCCGAAATAATCAGAGTAGTCAAGGAACTCAAGAGAGAGAATTGAATTATGATAAGTCTAGCGCGCAAGGAGAAATCCTTGGTCTTTGTGTCCACTATTTGGAAGCAAGTGCCTGGTTGCCGTGTTCTATGAATTTAGATTTCGGTTAG
>JBGOZA010000109.1:0-4696 GCA_041480025.1 Bathyarchaeia archaeon
ACTGCGGCTAGAAAAGTGGCTATGTCAATTGTCAGAATACCTCTCACACCTATCATACCGATGAGCATCCCTGCAGCAGCAGGGGCGACTATGTTCGAGATTGAATCTGCGAGACTCAGCATTCCGCTTGCTCTGGCATAATCCTTCTTGGGCAGGATTAAAGAGACGGATGCACTGTAAGCTGGCCATTGGAATGATTGAAATACTCCTGTGAATGCGCCCGTTATGAAGAGATGCCAGATCTCGAGTTTTCCAGACGTTAGCAGTATGAAGACGCATATTGATGTGATGCCTGAAGCTATGTCACTGATTATCATTGCCAGTTTCCTATTCCATCTGTCAACAAAGGCACCGGCGATTGGACTCATGATTGCTGTGGGAGCGAAGCTGAAAAGGGAAACAAGAGCTAGTGCGGTTGCTTCTCCTGTCTTCTACCATGCCCAGATGCTCAGGGCGAATTGGCTCATGTATGTACCCAACAGGCTGAGAAACTGGCCTGACCAGATGAATGCGAAAAGACGCATCCCTGTTAATTGGAGCCTTCCTCCAGTTCTTGCCTGAAGCATTAAACGCAGATTACTGGACTCACATATTAACTAGAAGATAATCCGTGCGGAAACCCGAGAAGTCGAAGCTTCGTGTCGGGTCAAGAAGCGCGCGCTTATAAAATTCCAGTATTCTATTGGAGTAACAATGGTAGAGGTCTAGAGTATGAAAGATGTTAAAGGAACACAGACCGAGAAGAATCTTCTAGCCGCATTTGCTGGAGAATCACAAGCAAGGAATCGCTACACATATTTCGCATCACAAGCTAAGAATGAGGGCTTTGAGCAGATATCCGCCATATTCTTAGAGACAGCTGAAAACGAGAAAGAGCATGCTAAAGTCTTCTTCGATTTTCTTACGGGTGGCGTTGTTTCAATTACAGCTGAGTATCCAGCGGGAAAGGTAGGATCTACTGCTGAAAATCTGAGAGCTGCTGCAGAAGGCGAGAAACTTGAGTGGGGCACACTCTATCCCAACTTCGCAGAAATCGCAGAGAAAGAAGGACTCAGAGAAGTAGCAGTCAGATTCAAACAGATTGGTGAAGTAGAATCATATCATGAGAGAAGATACGTCAAACTACTCGAGAACGTGGAGAAAGGCTTGGTATTCAAGAAGGATAAACCGGTCAAATGGAAATGTCGCAACTGCGGCTACGTCCATGAAGGCGTTGGAGCTCCCCAGATATGTCCAGCCTGCAGCCATCCTCAAAGCTTCTATGAGGTATGGGTCGAGAACTACTAAGGGAGTTCCCTCCTTTTCTTTTGTTTCAGACGCAAACTGATCACGGTCACATGCACCAGAGCCAAAATCATGCTAGAGCAGTTTCGGCCCCAGCTCAACTTTCCGAGCCCCGTAACCTGCAAGCGCTTCCTTTTTATTTGGTCTCTGAGAACTACTAGCTCCTAATCATGGATTAGCTCTTCCTGACCATGATGAAAAGACACTGATAGGTATCCAAGAATGAATGATCCCATGAAGAGTCGAGACAGACTCGTATCAATTTCGATGTCAGCCATATTCACAGCCTTGTTCACAGTTCTTCAGTTCATACCCTATACATTCATGATAGGCGGTGCCGGAGGCTTTCTTTCACTTTCCGATCTTCTCCCGCCCTTGTATGGAATAATACTGGGACCGTTCTGGGGAGGACTCACCTTGGTCTTGGGCACAGTAGTAGCATTCTTGATGGGGAGACCACTGATATTCTATGGCCTGGATTTTCTCCCGAATCTGATGGCAGTAGTCGCAGTGGGCTTCTTGGTCAGAGGCAAAAAGATACCTGCTGTCGCAGTAAACGCGGTCTTGCTTGCCATCTTCTTGTTGAATCCTTTAACCCTTCTATTTGTTGGTTCAATTCCATTCGCTTGGATGCATATAGTGTCCCTTGCAGTTCTAATCTCTCCACTAGGTCGTATGGCAGCTGAATGGGTTAGAACATTAGATCTAAGAAAGATATCGACGGGAATTGCCATTCTGTGTCTAATTGGCACAATGATTCTGCACCTGACGGGAAACATATTGTTTGAAGCCATTCAGGGACAACTCACTATGTCAATACCGGCAGCTGCTTATCCTGGAATCTGGACAGCCGTGTTTTTCGTCTATCCGGTTGAACGAGCAATCCTCATAGTTTCAGGGGTCTTGGTAGGAACGCCTTTGATGTGGTTCATTAACAATAGTCACATTCTTCAACTAGGAGAAGAAGGGTCTGGAACAGGAGTGAAGCCACCTGACCAGAGAAATGAATGAGTTGAGTTCAACCATTCAAAGCATGCGTTCGCTGATTTCAGGCCTCTATGTTGGCAAGCAATTTACTGACACCGCTTCTACAATATGCTCTTAGAACAAAGACTAAGGCCGTTCCGATTCCAAGGGTCAGCACTGCAACCTCGAGAATAGAGCTCGCGCCTCTGAAGCCAAAAAGTGATGGAAAAAGTCCAGCAGAACTGGCACTGTATATGAATAATGGAAGAAAGATAGATCCTGTAGAGACTATTCCTATTACAAAAGCGATGAGAAAGCCTGTCATTGTGACGTATCTCGCCTTCGGGCCTATTGTGAAATCCGGATATCTTGATCCAGCTCCAAGTCCAGCATAACAATTGGCCACGACTGAGAGTATCGTGACCATCAATATCATGATGAAATGGAGACTGCTAACGGGGGACAAGATCTGCATCATAACCGCAACGGTCAAAGCGGCAGCACCTGAGATAATCAAGGGAAGGAAGAGTTTTCCAGCTATGATATCAGCCAGCGAAATAGGCAGAATAAAGATATTCGTCACGGATTTGCCTTCTTGACCGATACCTATGGATGATAGCATTACTGGAAGAATGCATGAAATCTCTCCAAGAAGCATAAGTCCTGCTCCTGAACCAAGGAGTGAGAATCCTGGTTCGTTCACGGTTATGGATGGTATTAGAAAAGAGATAATCAATAGCACAGGTATGGCTAGGAACCTTGCCATATCTTTGCGTCTGGCAAATGATTTCATATCCTTTGAGGCAACCATAGAACTCATCGGACTCAGCCATAGAAACGACCTTCCCTGAGGATTGTAGACGGTAGAAGATGAGAGACTGATAGTTGTTGGCATGGGGGACCAGTACCGTGTTCTGAGAAAGATGGCACCTTTGAAGAGCATAAGAGTGAAGAGAAGAGAAGCCACTGTGAAGAGCATGGAGTACACCGAGCTAGAGCTCAGAAGAGACATAATGACTATTGATGGCCAGACCATGGGAACAAACCATGTCAGGCTCACTCCTGTTACGATTATTTGAAGAGACAGAGTCAGGACATATGGGTTGAACGCCAGTTGGACCACTACTAGAATCAGAATTAGCACGGTTAGACGCAGTACTAGTCCCAGTCTTCCGCTCCGTCTATAGACGGATGATGATATTCGGTTCATCACTGCTCGAAGCATTTCAACGATCAGGGATCCCCAGAATAGGGAAAGAACCGAGAATCCAACCAGAAGAGGTATGACTGAATACATTCTGAAACTGAGAATGAAAGGAATTATCGCTCCAAGGCCGAAGAATAGAAACGGTGAGTAAGCGATATCAACTGAAATGCTTGAGGCTAAGACATACTCACTCGGAGATACTGGAAGCCAGTTAACAGCCTCACTTGAAGCCAAGCCGCTGCTTTGTCCGAGCTCAAAAAGTATTCCAGCCATTACGGTGGCAGAAGTGAGAACCAAAGGGAAACTTATGAGAGCTTGATTCAGCATCACATGAATAAGAGGCTCTATACTATTCGGGACTAGCAACAAAACATACGATACTACCATGAAAGGAACTGCAAAAAGCACCAAGTCAAGCATGAAAATGATGGCGGGCTTCGAGAAGGGACTTCTTTGACCTGGACGGCTGGATCTGTAGTATGATTTGAATAGGACAGTAGCCAAGTTTAGTATTACTGACCAATTCAAAGCCTTAGAGCCTCTACAATCTTGACCGTGTCCTCGCTTCCGGTGAGTTTCAGAAAAGTCTCTTCAAGAGTTGAGCCAGGCATTCCCACCTTTGATCTAAGCTCCTGAGGAGTTCCTTCGAAGATCAGCAAGCCTTCATTGAGTATCGTGACTTTGTCACACATCGCTTCAGCAATTTCCAAGACATGCGTGCTGAATAATACTGCCACTCCTTCCTGTGAAAGGCGATGGAGAATATCTTTGACGATCCTAGCTGATCGAGGATCTAAACCATTCAAGCATTCATCCAGGATTAGAACACGCGGTCTATGTAGTAGTGCTGCAGACAGAGCTATCTTCTGTTTCATTCCCTGGGAGAAACCGCTTATGACTTCGTTCACGTTTTGTTCCATCTGGAACGCGTTTAGCAGATCTCTCACTCTCTGACGTCTTTCTTCTGGAGGAATATTGTAGGCGGTGCCGACAAAATCAAGGTATTCTGAAGCTGTTAAGTATTCATAGAGGTAGGGCGTTTCAGGGACGTAGCCGACCAGTTTCCTTGCCTCGATAGGCTGTTGGAGCACATCTATGTTGTCGAGATGGATGTTCCCCGCATCTGGCCTCATGATTCCCATTATCATCTTCATAGTTGTTGACTTGCCGGAACCGTTTGGTCCTAGGAGCCCGCGAATTTCGCCTGCCTCAATCCTTAGGCTCAGGTTTCTCACTGCG
>JBGOZA010000110.1:0-4596 GCA_041480025.1 Bathyarchaeia archaeon
AAATTCACGCCGTTATACATGAAAATCAGCGAATTGAAATTTGCAATCAGGGTTTCATATGCGTATATTATTGAAGAGGCAATAAGGACAATGCTGAGCATTTTGCTGAGCGTAATTTTCATCGTTTTTCTTACCTCCAAACCAATCTTCTCATAATCACTATTCTATTCTTGATTTCCTTCTTATCAATGTAAAATGCGCGAAAACAATAGTGGGTTGCTGTGCCCACCGTCGTGATCTGGTACGTTATCCATATGTCTTTCTTCCAGCCTCCATGCATTTGTGTCGAGTCACTTATCCGCCTTCGGTGCATGCGTTACTGCGTCCGAAGTCAATCCTGATTCTTCTCTAAACTGCATCCTATAGAATGAACTGTAAAGCTTCCCATTCTGCATTAGTTCAGAGTGTGTTCCACGTTCCACGATTTCTCCTTTATCAACCACCAGAATCTCGCTACAAAGCCTGATTGTTGACAGTCTATGGGCTATTATTATTGCCATCCTATTTTCAAGCAGATTCTTTAAGGCGGCCTGTATAACAAGTTCAGTATACGGGTCAATACTCGATGTGGCCTCATCTAGTATGAGAAGCTTGGGATTCACTAATAGTGTTCTTGCGAAACTGATTAGCTGCCTCTGCCCTATCGATATATTTGATGAGCCTTCCTGTATAACATATTCATATGCGTTGGGGAGTTTCACTATGAATTCATGTGCTCCTACAGATTTCGCTGCCTGAATGACTTCCTCATCAGTAGATTCAGGTTTTCCAAATCTTATGTTGTCTTTGACGCTCATTGGAAATAGGAAGGAATCTTGAAGTACTGTGCTCATGTATTCACGGAGGTTAGAGATTGTAATTTCTTTTATGTCGATTCCGTTTACTAGTACTTTTCCTTCGATCGGGTCGTAGAACCTTGATAGAAGATTTATTATCGTGCTCTTTCCGGCACCCGTAGGCCCAACTATGGCCAGCTTCTCATTCGGACCAATTGTGAACGAAGCGTGTCTTATCACAGGAACTTTCTCATCATATCCAAACGTAACGTTTTGAAACTCCACTGCGTTTATCGTTTCTATTTTGACTGCTTCCTTAGGGGAAATGTCCTTCACTTCGGGAGTCGTGTCAATTAGGTCAAACATTCTTTCTATTGCGGCCATGGCCGACTGATATTGATCGTATGCTGTCACTAGTTCAATTAGCGGTCGGAAATATTGGAACTGATACTCAGTGAATGCGATTAGAGTGCCTATAGTTATTTCTCCTGTACCGACCATTGTTGCTCCAAAATACAATATCAGTGCTGTACCGATTACTCTGAGGCACATGACAACGGGGTTGTACGAGGATGCGACTGTAATGTTTGCGATACCGGTCTTGGCAACATTATTGGAAGCGCCTTCGACCCCCTTCGACTGTTCGTTCTCTTTTACAAATGCTTGAATTACTTTCATGCCAGAAAGGTTTTCTTGCATCTTGGATACGAAACCAGAAGTAGCTATGAAGTTCCTTCTGTATCTTCTTCTCGATAAACTTCCCAGAGACCACATCAATAATAAAGCAACTGGTATGATTGAGACAGACCACAAAGCAAGTCTTGCATCGAGGAAGAATATTATTGTCAGAGATCCAACAAGGGATGAGAGATCCAATATAATTGTTGTCAATCCCATCCTTAGGAATATTCTAAGCACATTTGCATCGTTTACGGGTCTCGCCAATATTCTTCCGATTTCGCCTTCACTAAAGTATCTGAGCGATACTCTCTGAAGCTTGCTTATCATTTCGTCTCTCATGCGTGCAACTGTGGTTTCACCCATTATCCTCATTTGATAAACTTGGATGTACTGAACAAGATAGTGGATCAAGACTATGCTTATGAAGAGTGGTACCCACCAAACGAACGCCAAAACATTCTGAGGCGTTATGGCTTCATCTATCACTATTTTGTGCAGATATGGTATAGCTAACGTAGTTCCTGAAGCCATGATTATTGCTATAACTGCAATCATGATATTTCTGTGCAGATCTCTTGTGTAATCTATTAGTCTACGAATTAGTTCCCTGTCAGGCGTTGTTCTCTTCCTATGTTCTTCTGAGCTTGCAGAGAAGGAGCCGAAGCCTCCTCCACCGCCACCGCCTCCGCCACCGCCTCCACCCCCGCCCATACCCATCTTACCTAGCACCTCCTAGTGTTATTTCCTCGGGTGCCTTCTCAAGGAATTGGGTTTCGTAAATTCTCTTGTATATGCCTCCATTTGTCATGAGTTCACTATGAGTTCCAAGTTCAACGATTTCTCCGTTCTCTAGCACCATTATTCTATCCGCATTCTTAATCGTGGAAAGCCTCTGAGCGATTATGAAAGTTGTCCTGCCCTTCATTGCTTCTTCTAATGCTTGCTGTATCTCCTGCTCTGTTTTCGCATCTACAAAGGAGAGGGAATCATCAAGTATCAGTATTCTCGGATCCAGAAGAATTGCTCTAGCGATGGTCATCCTCTGCTTCTGTCCACCTGAAAGAGTTACACCTCTTTCGCCAACAACGGTATCATACTTTCCTGGAAGAGTTTCTATGAAATCATCTATGTGAGCAAATTTAGCTGCTGAGATGATCTGCTCCATGGAGGCCTCTGAATTTCCAAACGCAATATTGTCTCTAATCGAACCAGCAAATAGGAAGACGTCTTGGAGTACTAAGCCAATCTGTTTCCTTAGAGAGGAAAGGGTGAAATCTTTGACGTTTACACCATCTATCAGAATACTTCCAGAAGTGACATCGTAAAACCTCGGAATGAGATACATTAAGGACGTCTTGCCTGAGCCTGTTGCTCCAAGAATAGCGATCTTTTCGCCTGGTCTTGTCACGAAACTAATATTCTTTATGATGGGTCTATCTTTGACATACTCGAAATTTACGTCCCTAAATTCAACTTCACCATTTCTTATTGTGGTTTCTTTAGCGCCGACCTGATCCGTTACGGCGACTGGAGCGGTAATAATCTCATTGATTCGATCGTATGCCGCTGTGGAATTAATTATGGAGCCTGTAAGCATGCTTAACGTTCTTAGGGGCATAGATAGTCTCATCATGTACCTTGAGAAGAGAATCATGTCACCGAGAGTCAGGAGCGGCACTGGCGATATTACCAACATAGCTCCGTACACATATACAAGGGCTACGCCAAGAGACATTGTTGCTTCTGCGGATGGCGTGTACAGAGACTGTAATCTGCCAGCTTCGATTGCCGTATCTACGTATATGTCTTCGGCCTGCTTGAATCCGTCTTCTAATTCCTCCTCACGTCTGAAGATTCTAACATTCTTCATTCCGATGATGTTCTGTTGAATGTATGATCCAAGCCTACCCAGAATCTGCAGCATTTTCCTAAATAGCGGCATGGTCGAACTGAATTGAATTACTTGGAAATAGAATATGAATGGTATCGGTATAAGAGATACCAAGCTCATATGTGGGCTTACAGACCACATCGTGATGAATACAGCGCTGACAGTGAAAATGGAGTCGCAAATTACTCCAAGCCATGTGTTATAAAAGCCCTGCACCATTTGCATATCCATTGTTGATCTTGAAACAAGATCGCCTACGGTGTTAGAATCATAAAAGGCAAAAGACTTCTTTTGGAGTGATTCATAATAGGTATTTCTAATATCCCTTATTGTTAGTTGTGCGCTACGTCCCATTAGATACGTTATGGCCCAATTTGCTAGGGCAAAACCCGTTACAGAGAACACTATATTCATGACCAAGCCTTGGAGAAGATCATAATGACCCTGTGTGACAACTTGATCAATGATTTGAGCGGTATATAGAGGCTCAAGAGTGAACAAATAGGATCTAGCAATGGAAAGGAGAACTACTGCGACTAAGTAATGAACATATCTCCTTTGATAACTCAGCATCGTTCTGAGTACGCTAATAGTACGTCTCCAATCTAATCTTATTTGAATCGTCTTAATGTATTCAAGAACCGGTTTGGCTACACTCATATGCTAAGACTTCTATCATTTTTGATAATCTGTAGATAATTCGATTCGTAGAAGGCCTAAATTAGTATTGATTCTCGTCTTCTGGTGGCTTCCTTGTTATCTAAAGAAGACAAGAAGCCTGCAAGGGAATATTTAAGCAGTGCGCGCTCAGCCTAAGACAAGCAAGAAATATGTTGGATAGCGCGTGTTTCATTCAGCGTCAACGTCTGCGATTGCGCCAAATCGCCGAATCATTCTTTCTGTTAACGCGCTATCAAACACCATGATGCAGAACACCAGCCAAAATGCTCCCAAGAAAACCGCGCCCAAGACATCACTGAACCAGTGGACGTTAAGATATATTCTATCAAAACCTACAAGAGTCGTCGCTGCCACAGTGAGTCCTCCAGTCATCGCCTTAACCTTCGTTCCACTCCAATACTTCCAGGCAAAATAGGTTAGTACACCAAGAAACACAACAGTTCCAGCCGTATGCCCACTGGGAAAAGAATAACCCGTCTCATTCAATATCCCGTCTAGAGGTCTCGGTGAAGCAATTACAGTCTTAACAAATTCGACGAGCAGAGCATCACCGGCCATAGCGCCCAG
>JBGOZA010000111.1:0-4593 GCA_041480025.1 Bathyarchaeia archaeon
ATCACATCTTGCATCATTTTGACACATAATACTGATAAAGCGTACAGGTTCAAATACGAACGAGTGGATGATGTCTTTTCCTACAATCGATACCCGCCCCAATAAGAACGTCAAGAGAAGGTATGTGTGTACTCACATATTTCCAGAGCTGACTGCTGTGTGCCCAGTGACTAGACTTCCAGACTTCTACACTCTGAGAATCATGTATGAACCCGAGAGAAAGATCGTGGAGCTCAAATCGTTCAAGTTGTATTTGATAGCTTATCGTAATGTGGAGATCCTCCACGAGGAAATCACCAATAGAATACTTGATGACTTCATATCAGCTGTTCGACCTAGCTGGGCATACATCGAAGTGAAGGTGAATGTTCGAGGCGGAATCGCCACGACAATCACTAGACACTGGAAGAAGAGGCAAGGCGATAGGATTCCTCCTTTTAATCCAAGATTGGAGCGAATTACAGAATGATTTCGCTAAGGCGCCTTTACCAATCTTCTAGGTCAGCCAGAGTAGTAGAGTTGGCGAGGAATGGAAAAAGGCTGCTGACACCGACCTATTTCCCAGCGGTATCTGGTGCGAAACTAAGATTTCCTGTCAAGCAACTTATCGAGTTCCTAGTAGAGAAATCTTACCCTAGGATTATGGTTTCCAGCTATGATCTTTTCAAGATGAACACCAGGGACAGAGAAGAACTTGCCCAAAGACTTGCGAATTACAGCAGGAGAGGATCATTTGTCTTCTTGGATAGTGGTATATTCGAAAGTTTCTGGATTGGAGACAGTACCTGGGGCTTTGAAAACTACAAGACAATAGTACCACAAGTTGCATCAGATTTCTATAGTAGTTTTGATGTCTTGCCAGAACCGACACAATCCGAAAATCAATTCGTTGCGTCCACAGAGCAGAGAATTCTTCTGTCTGAATCTGTCTCGAAGAACAGTGAGTACGTTCCTATAGTGCATGGTACCAAACCGCATCAAATGATCTCTACAGTCAAAGCGTTGCTAGGTTCACACCCTTCAATTAGCAAGATGATTGCCGTGAGCGAAAGAGACTGTGGAGTGTCTCTGTCAGAGAGGGCACGAACGGTGCTCGAATTGCGGAAGATACTGGATGAGTCTGGCGAAAGTGTGGTCCTTCATGTTTTGGGCTGTGGAAACCCTCTTTCTATTGCTTTGTTGGCATACTGTGGCGCTGACACGTTTGACAGCCTGGACTGGGCCCAGTTTGCAGTCGACAGGGACGAGCTAAGAACATACGATTACGCTTACCATGAACTTTCGACATGTCAGTGTGTGGCATGTTCTAAGATGTCTCAAGACCCGATAAAGAGTGTCCTGTTGCATAATCTGCTCTTCTACCAGGACTTTATCCTAAGGATTCAAAGTATGATCAGACGAGATACTCTAAGGGATTTTCTCTTACAGTATCTGGGGCCAGACTTTATGAAGAAACTAGCATAAAGACATGTGGGCCCTGCTTAGGGTGTGCCTTGGAATGAAGAAGCTTAGCTGCATTCGTAGCCAGAGGAGAGCAAGGCGGAATTGAGCGCAGTTATGGAAGAACATGCTGTTTTCAATTGTACTATCCCTCAAAGTATTCTGAAAACCTATTCAGAACTACTGCGTTACTACGACAATCGAAAAGACTGGAAGAGCCTACGGGAAGAGGAGCTCTGGCACACACTGTGTCTGTGCATACTTTCCAGTAACGTGCCTTATGAAATGGCAGAATCGGCCTTCGCGCATCTAAGAAAGAAAGGGCTTCTCGACTGCAGCACTATGAGTGAGAACGATTCCATTAGAAGAATATCGGATGAGCTTGCCACACCGATATGCTTACCCATAAGGAGGAACGGTTCGCTAAGGAAATATCGTTTTCCAAATGTAAGAGCCAAACACATTGTTGAGGCTGCAAGATATCTTTACTTCGAAAAGAGCGGACTTCGCTCTATCTTGAATAGCTTTCATTCTGATACAGAAGCCAGAGATTATCTTGCTACGTATATTCCTGGAATTGGATTGAAGGAGGCCTCCAATTTCCTAAGGAACGTCAAATACTCAGATTCGCTGGCTATAGTTGACACCCACATAATGTCGTTTCTCAAAGAGGTGTCCTTATTGCCAGATATCGAGCATGGAGTGATGACTAGAAAGAAGTACATGATGGTGGAGAGTATTCTTCGGCAGATCTGTACCAATATGGGTTTCAATCTGTCGATTCTGGATCTAGCTATTTGGCAATGCATGAGGAGCAAGTAGGTCTTTTGAAGATAGTTGCCCTTTCCTCAGGTGGCGTTGACTCGACAGTACTTGTGTTCTTAATGAAGAAGGAGGGACATGATGTCCATCCTGTACATATCAACTACGGACAACTGGCCGAAGAGAGGGAGTGGACAGCCAGCCAGAGTGTGTGCAAACATCTTGCTGTCAGAGGTCCCGTCAAGATTGATGTTTCAGGGGTAAGGATAATTCCAAGCGGACTTACAGACAGGAATCTTGACATAGAGAAGTATGCTTTTCTTCCGACACGTAACTTATTGTTTATCACCCTGGGTGCCGCATACGCTTACAGTATCTTGGCAGATGCAGTAGCAATCGGTATCCTAGCAAATCCCATTTTCCCAGATCAGACTCCTGAATTCATTAGAAGCGCAGAATCTTGTATCAACAGAGCTCTCGGAAGAAGAATCCGAATACTCGCCCCCTTCATATCACTAGACAAGCGAGAAACGCTGAAGCTGGCAGAGAAGTACGGATTGCCTATTGAAAGTACTTACTATTGTCACAGCGGGGGTAAGGACCCTTGTGGAATATGCATATCATGCAAAGAACGCATTGCGGCAGAGAAGTCACTGCGCACCACGGCAAACGAAAATGATTCACCGAGCGTATCACAAGAATCAGTTGACAAAAGAAAAGATTCAACTGGCGCATAGATCAATTAGAAAGGGGGATAGTTGATCGAAGATGAGTGGTGGAACTGTTTTCGAGAGACCGACCAAGACGACTGAAGAGGCAGAAGTAACTTTCAAGAATGGTCTGCAGGAAGCTGAAGAAACGACTAGAGAACCAGGAGCGGTCAGAAACGTATTCATTAGCTTCCATGTTGACGATGAAGCGCAGGTAAATCTTCTTCGTTCTCAAGCGAAGAATGAAGCCACGGACCTGGAATTTAGGGATTATTCTGTCAAGGAACCATTTGATGAGAAATGGAAGACTAACTGCAAGGAGAGAATATCACAGACATCTGCGACTATCGTTGCGATCGGTGCCGAGACAGCATCTCGGGAAGCAGTCATTTGGGAAATGGAGGAGTCATACCGCCAAGGGCACAAAGTCATAGGTGTGAGAATATACAAAGACCGAAATGATCCAATACCTAAGCCGATGTTAGAACATAATGCACCAATTGTCAATTGGGTTCTAAACGACATCAAGAGACTACTGGATGATCCTTAACCATATTTCGCGATCAACATGATATGATTCCTGCGAAGCAGATGCTTCTCACAGTCTAAGAATCCAGCTCAGGCCAAAATGGCGTAAGACAACAACGATCGCAGGACATATCATGATACAGACATACAGCACTACGAATATCAATGGCACATAGCTTTCTACTTTTGTCAACGACTTGTATCTCTTGGGGTCCTTATCTTCTCCCAAGGCCTTCCACTCTGAGGTATATACCGTCATCGGGAGCTTCCTTTCCATCGTGTGCACGATCTCGAATCTCCCTTTGCTTAGCTGGCGGTATGATGTCATCGTGGTTTTCCAAGCCCAGCAGAGCGAGATGCCTGCCAAAGATGGTGGAATCAGATATAGAATTGAACTAGAACGAAAAGCTGAGAGGAGACCTAACCCCGAAACGAGGAGCGTATTAGCAGTCAAGAAGAAAGTGTTGGCTGCGGATCGTCTCTCGCTGAGTTTGTCTATGCTCTCAATGTACGTTTTGTACTGATCAAGAAGGTGCTCCTTGTATGATTCTCCATACCGTGACTCGTCTATCTTGAACAGCTCGAATTCGTCCTCATCCTGCCCCTTAGTCGAAATCTCTTATCCCTCTATGCGTGACGTGGTGGGCTTAGTCATATGAATCCTTTGTGTCAGTATCTTCGGCACCACTCTCTAGTTCTATACGTCTCCACATCTTTCTCATTTTTCTGCTTTTCTTCTGGGAGTTGCTTGACAAATCGAATCGGATGGAAGTCGAACATGAACCAAGGGGGGTGCTTCTTCATCAGACCTTCTACTTTGTTCTTACTCACTTTTTCTCCCTCTTGAAGCTCCAACCATACTTCTTGGGTTGCTTTCTGCCTCTTAGAGTCTTAAGTGCTCTCTTCCTTAGAACGTAGCTCAATTTCCCGAACCCCAGAAATTCTCCGCTAGCGGTCCACGTTCCCGCGGGCCCGCCAATCAGAGGTCCCAGAGTGCTTTATGAGCAGAATTTTACTAGTAAACTGGTGCGCGAATCCCACTCCCCGCACCAAACTCCGAGTCCGAAGCGCCAACTTTTGTCTACTATTTCTAGAGTAGAGGTTAGCGATACGCGACTCGACATCTATGACCATGAAAAGCGATTCAAGAATG
>JBGOZA010000112.1:0-4550 GCA_041480025.1 Bathyarchaeia archaeon
AGGGCGATGAAACGTCTCTGGGCACAGTACAAGCCCAAGAACTACATTAATCTTCATCAGGGTGGTAGTCCAATTATCTGCACGCAGACACAGAATATAATACTAACACAGCCCAGAGGCTCGCAGACAACAGGTACTTCAGCCAGACCATAGCTAAGTATAGGCAGCTGGCCCAGCAGAGAGGGGTAAGCAGCTACAGCGTCTATGTTGACGGTGGCACCGGCAACTTTGGCAACTCACCCTACTACTATGATCACACATATTCCTGGAGCTGTGAACTATGGGCCTGGCCTACACCCACCTACAGCAAGGTTCCCACCATACTTGGAGACTGGCTACCATTACTCCTTACACTATGCCAACAAAGCGTCTAATTGCGCGCCAAGCGCGCGCGCTCTCCGTCGAGGAGGCGAAAAGCCAACATCCTTCATGAGTGTGTAGTTCACCTAGATGCTTTCCAGAAGATTAAGAATCCGATTAAGAAAAGAGCTGAAGCTAATATGAACAGTATGTTGAAGCTGAAAATCGCTGGGATTGCACCGCTCAGTAATGTACCAACGACATTTCCGATACTATTCAAAGCGTCATAATAACCGGTAGAACCTTTGGCTGCACCGTTGATAATTATGGTACTACTGCCTATAGAGTATAGTGACCAAGAGACCTCTAGAGCGGACAATAATAGGATTGTGAAGACAGGCGCTAACGATGGGTAAAAGGCTATGCCAATAAATGGAAGAACCAGAGTAGCCCTGGCGATGGAAGCTACTTTGACAGCATTCTCTTCGACTCCGCCTACTAGTCTACCAACGACTAGATAACTAATCGATCCAATAAGTGAACGCCCAAAATAGATGGCGAAAATTGTTGAAGGCGCCATGAAGATGGTGTTACTGAGATAGATCGGCAGAGATGAAAAAGCGCTAAAAGTGCCCATGATGAAGATCGATGTTCCCAATCCGAATAAGGTCATGTTCATAGTTGATTTGAGACCGAATTCTCTTGCACTCCTTTTGCTACCTAACCAGTAGGAAACAGACTCCACATCATCTGCTACACCGCTAAGGCGATTCATCAGTCTCTCAACATAGATTGGTGGCTCTTTGATAACTGCAAAAGCCGCTAAAGATGATACCAATACGAGGGGAGAGCAGATGAGTAGTAGCGTCCCGTAGTCCAGCTTCGATACAGATAAACTACAGATGGCCAAACCTAATGTGTTGGATAAACCTGCGAAGAGATTGTACAACGCAAACGCTCTACCCCAATCGTCCTTCTGGTAGGTTTCTGCTATGAATATACGTATTGAAGGGCCATAAATTGAATTAGATACTCCCAGTAGTATGTACAGAATTTGGAAAAGATAGATACTCGAGGTTCTGGTAAGAGCAAATATTAGCACGCTTGAAAGTAGAAAGGAAATCAGAATGATCGGCTTGACTCTCCCAGGTGTTTCTGATAATCGGCCTGCATATATCGAAGTAAGAATGCTGAATAGTGTTGCAGTGGCTGACATGAATCCAAAATCCAAGATCGAACCATTCAGATACCCGACAAAATATAACGGAATCAGGACGGGTAACATTCCAAAGGCTATCCCTTGGAAGATGAAAGCAAAAATCCAAGTTTTGTCAGCTGTCACGCCTTGTGCATAAAATATCCCCCAGATATAAACTCTAGACTCAGTGAACGATTAGCTAGCTGTTCGTTTCTGATGGAATCGCGCGCGCGCATCGAAATTGCTGTGGCCATCGGGAAACGCTGTAAACATGCCAATGTAATAGTTGAAAATTAGGGGAACTAGGTAAAATGGTATAGGACAATCATGACTTCTTGGATATCCTTCCATAATGTGTCCAGCAAGATCTGTGGTAATCTAGAATATACTCGCAAGCTTGTGAACTTCAACGACTTCGATGCCGGTGGAGACTATTCAAGAGTTCTTCAAAATATTAGGTTGAGAATCCTTCTAGCGCGCTGGAATTTCAGGAGGGAGAATGTATGGCGTCCTAGACGAAGGTATTCGAGGGAGGACAAATCCTCTTCATCGACCAGCTCATAAATAAAATAGACCAGACTGCAAGGTTGCACAGCGAAGCGGGTCAATGTGAACTACACCCCACAGAAATGCTCCTTCATGCACTTAGTTAGGAAGTCTAGCACTTGATCTATGGTGTCGAAACTGATCGCATTTGGATATGATATTTGAGTACCAACGATTAGGGCTGATCCCGCCTCCTTGAACATAGGGATATCATTCTCTCCATCGCCTATCGCCACTACGTCCCCCTCCTTGAATCCGTACATTCTCTTAACCTCCGCCAACCCTACTCCCTTGTCGACGCCCACTGGCAGGATGTCAAAGCATCCAGCATACTCATACACATGAACCCTACCCCGATACTCATCAATGAGCCCTTTAACGTAGGACACTGATTCTGGCCGCAACTCCTTGATCGAGAATGTCAATTCCACATTGTTCGGCTGTTCCCCTATGAAATCTGAGAGTTTGCCTAGAATCTTCTCCCTGATCTCATGTATCTCAGGAGTCCTCTTCGCGAGCCAGACCTCCTTGCCCTCAGCTATATCGACTACTACACATCCGTTTTCCGCAATAATGATGGGTCTTTTTATCCCTATGTGCCGCGCCATTCCTTCTAAGTAGGAGATGTTTTTGCCCGAAGACAGAGCGATCCTAACCCCATGGTCCTCGAAGCACCTTATGATCGCTGATACGTTGCGGCCTATCATCTTCCTGGATGATATCAAGGTACCGTCAATATCGAAAACGAAGAGTCTGAACCTCACATTGAACACCCTCGCACTTCAAAATCTTCCTCCTAACTAGCGCAAGAAATTCTCTCTAGCAATCTTAAGCAACCCATTTAATTATTACATAACATTGCTCAACCGGCATATAGACAACAACATGAAACCACCGAACATTATTAAATGTAGATTGTTAGAAATAATCTAGAAGTCTCGGATATAGATTGTGAATGCTCCAACGATGTTTTCTCTCTCGGATTTGGTTTTCCATGTTCTCTCTTAGGTCGCTGTTTGATAGGAGGCTGAGTATGGCTTCTCCTAGTTCTTGAGGTTCGTAGATATACATCTTGAAGAGCACCTTGTTCCTGTGATTGAACCATTGCACTTCCTTGTAGGGAATCAGTTTTCCAGTCCGCCCGTCCTCTATGACCTCGTTGAATGGTGGAGCATCAACAGCTATGACTGGTTTATTGAACCTGAAAGCTTCGAGCATAGGCAAACCAAAGCCCTCAGATAAGCTGGAGAGAACATAGATGTGGCAGAGTTTATAGAGCGCGTTAACCTCCTTGGACGCCATTAATCCGTAACGGTTTGTCAACCATACTCTCTTGAGTCCCAGCTTAGAAACCAATTCTGGCAAGTCGTAATATCTTTTGGGCTGCGAGTGTAACACTTGGAAACTGTCCAGAAACCCGCCCTCAACGACCCTGCATGCTTTGAGGAGCCTATCAAGACCTTTCCTAGGATCATTACTCGCTATGGTTAGAGCTACAAGCCTCTCCTTGAATCTTTCTTTAGCCGACCTCAGGAAAGGCAGGTCTACCTCACTGGCATCCATGTCTAAGCCATGGTGCACAACACCTGCAACGGATATGTTTACTTCTTCAAGCATCTGCTTGACAAAGTTGCTGACTGCTACAACTTTGATTTTCCTCGCGATATTGATGCTTTCCTCATCTAAGAAGCTATGACCTTCCGTCGTTCCGTAGAAGACTATGTTACTCTTGGGAAGAAACTTTCTCAGAAGCTTGAGCGTATCTTTACGTACAGTTTCGATGAAGAGTATGTTCCCCCCAGTTTCAGCTTCTTTCCAGTCAAAAATTGTGGAGTCAAAGTAGGGTTTCAGGGCTTTCTGGACATCTAACGCCACATTCCTAAAAGACGGCCAATCCACATCTGTAACTATCTTTATCCTCATAGCAGATCCTATCCTCACGCGCGGCTACCTTGATCGGTTACACCATAATGGTAGAGTTCAGGCGTTTAGGAAGTTATTAGGGATTTCAGGTAAGAAGCCAATTCTGAAGTAAGTTTGCTTAGAGTAAATTCTTGAGCCCTGCTCCTCGCGTTCTCTGCAAGCTTATCTCGTAACGCGGGATTATTTGCCAATGTCTCAACCGCATCGGCGGCGCCTTTCAGGTCGTCAGGACCTTTGACATGTATTCCATCTATCCCGTTCCTGACAAGCCACCTTTGTCCTCCGACAGCCGAAGTAATCACTGGAACACCGCCATACATGAATTCAAGTTGCGTTAAGCCCAATGCCTCCATGCGACTCATCAAAATGTTGACGTACGAGGCTCTGATTATCGCCACCTTTTCTTCTTCAGAGATACTTCCTATGTAGCTGAGGTTCGGAAGATCTTTGGCCTCCAGTCTAACTTGTCTTTCCTGATTCGAGAGATGACCTGCTAATACGAAGTGGACACCCTTCAGCCTTCCACACATCTTGGCTATTCTAACAACTGCCAGAGGGTTCTTACGCTCCTCCACAGTTCCCA
>JBGOZA010000113.1:0-4544 GCA_041480025.1 Bathyarchaeia archaeon
GAATACGATGAAGGACGCTCGAAAACCTACTATTGTATTGCAGCATCGGTCCTAGATGTCCCAGATATTGAAGTATCTCTGGAAGAAGCAAGGAAACAAGCAGGGAATCTGGAAACAAAAGAGAAGGCCATAGTCCTGCACGGAATCTTGGACAGATTTGCAGCTAGAAAGAAATGCTATTTGAAGCTCAGGAAATGAGCATTGATCTCTTCAAAGAGGTTTAGTGGCGTTGACACTGATGCTTACTACGTCTATGAATTCTTCAGCCATCTTCTTGGCTTGTTCCTTTGTTAGGTTCATTTCACCGATGATTGCTCGGACATCAGGATCTTCAAGGTCAATATATTCGGCAGGATAACGTGTCTCATTGACTACCTTGATTTCTTTGAATCCTGCCTCTCTTATCGCACCTAAGTATTGATCCTTCAATATGGCTCCACCAAGGCATTCCGCGTAGGCTTTCACTGACTTTCTAATGAAACTTGGCAACTCCTTCAGCAGAACCATATCGGAAATCATGATTCTTCCATTCGGTCTCAAGGCCCTGAAGGCTTCTTTGAATACCTTCTTCTTGTCAGTCGATAGGTTGATGACGCAGTTTGATATGACTAGATCAACCGATCCGTCATCAACTGGCAGATTCTCTATCTCTCCTAGCCTGAATTCAACGTTCTTGAATCCGCCTTTCTTCGCGTTGGCTGTAGCTTGTTTGACCATTGCTTTTGTCATATCTACTCCGATTACTTTTCCACCGTTTCCCACTTTTTGACTGGCTAGGAAGCAGTCGAATCCTGCGCCAGATCCAAGATCAAGAACAGTTTCACCAGGTTTTATCGATGCAATTGCTACGGGGTTTCCGCAACCCAGACCCAAGTTTGAGCCTTCTGGAACGGACTCCATTTCCTCCTGCGTGTAGCCGATCTTCTTGCTCAAAGCCTCAGCGCAGCTGCATTGAGCATCACAGCACGTTCGACTTTCCTTCACTCTTTTTCCGTAGACTTTCCTTACAGCTTTCTTGATTCCTTCAGCTTCCATTCCAGATCATTCTTTTTCCTTGCTCTAATCCCTTTAAGCATAGCGCGCACTGATTGCAGGAAATGATATTCCAGCAGCTCTAGGGTTACCTAACTGAATCGCATATGCAGAAAAGAGCGCGCGCCAACTCGGTTCACGAAGAATATCTCATACATTCTGTTAGTGTGTTGACCTTTCTTGGTCTGCATGTTGTCATGTTTTAGCATTTGTTAAAGTGCTGATTGACTCAGCCTTTTCCTTTGGCTCATGGATTAGGAAGGTCACTATTAGAAACTCTGGAATAGCCAAAACTAAGTTCACGTAGAACAGCATCTGAGGAACTGAACCAACATACAGAAAGTTGCCCAAAAGCATTCCAAAACCCATCGCAAGATAGCCAGCAAAGTTGGTGAATCCCACAACTTTGCCTCGATTCTCTTGTTGAACCAGATCAGCAAAAAGCGCACTGCTTCCAGCCATCAATGCCAGTTGTCCAAGGCCAAAAAGAGCCATCGAAAACATGATCATAAGCAAATCGCCATCGATGAATAGCCACGTCCCCAGAGCAGAAACGACTACGCCAAGAATCAATGGGATTCTTCTGCCAATCTTATCAATCATCAAACCGATTGGCACGGAGGCTAAGATCATTATCAAGAGCAGAGGAATGAAGGTGATCCACCACAGTTCCACTGGTATATGAAGGACGTCTCGGGCATAAACAGCGTTGATGACCTGAGTCAGAGCAAAGCTGAACATTACCATGATTTGTCCAATAAGCAACCAGATGGTTGAACGCGGAACTGTCTTCCAAACGCGTATGCTCTCGCTGATAGCTTTTGGATACGATGATACTACATACTTTAGCCTGATCGGCTCTCCCTTGCTCATTGTTTCTGTCAGTCGTAGCCGCCAAACTGCTGCGATGAGACAGAGCAGCGTCATTAGCACGTAAATGATTCTCATACTTGTTATTAGCCCAAACTGGAGCAGGAGGAAGCCTGCAATAATTGGGCCAGGTGTGTTGAAAGCTCCGTGTATGAGTTGGGTAATAGTTGAGCCCATACCGCGACGCTCGATCGGCACTGAATCCTGAATCATGGCGAACAGTGCAGGCTGATAGATGAGGCAGAGACTGTTCATGATAGTCCCCACCAAGACAAGATGCCATGAACCTGCGAAAGCGAATAACAGAAATGAGAGGGCCAACCCGAAGGTCATTGTCGTTATGAGTTGTCGTCTCCCATATTTGTCAGCGAGATAACCGCCTGGAAACGCTACGAGGGCTAGACAAAGGAAATTTGCCAGTCCTATTATTCCTAACTCAAGTCCTGTTCCTCCCAGGGCTTGGACATAGTACTGGAAATTTGGGGTTGGCATCTCTGTCGCCAAGTCCATAATGATCCAGCTGACGATGAGAACACGATAGTTTCCTGTGATGAAACTAAACTGACGTTTAATTGATTCAGTTATCATGTTCTCGTCTTCCAGGCACTAATCCTGACTGGTCTCAAGTAGCGTAAGGAGCGCTCTCGGGTTATTCTTAAGGTAATCTAGATGACTGAAGCATTCCTAAGAGCATCAAGTGCCAGAAACGTCGTAGTACCGTCTTCTGTTCTACCCCAGCTTCCGTCCCTGTTCTGTCTTTTAATGATTGATGGGAGAGCTTTCTCAAGTTGTTTCTTAGCCAAAGAGTGCTTAGCTCTGGACAATGCATGGAGCGTATGGTAGAAAGGATATGCGTTCCATGTTCCTGACCCGGCTTGAATCTTCTTGAAGTACTCCAAGCCTTCTTTCACTTGTCTAGATTCTCGACTCAATGGATGTTCTATCAGCACACGAAGTACGTTGAGGTTACACCATGAGCCACACCAGTTGGGTCGCCAAAACTGAAGATAGGAGTTCACGGTAGCTTCGACTTGTCTGGAATTGTCAAAGCCAAAGATGTGAAGGAGATGGATTGCATATGTTGTCTGGTAGAATATGGAGCATCCTGGACCAAACTCGCCGTAGAGAGTAGAGCGCATCAAGCTTGGATCTTTTCTGTTGCCAGAAGAAAAGAAGCCGGGAAAGCCGCGATAGCTTTGTCTTTGGATTGATAGAAGCCATTCTAACCCTTTCTCAACGCTTCTATCTTTCGCATCGTATCCTAGGAGAGCCAGGTTCCAAAGACTATTCGCAGTTTGAACAAATAGTTGGTTCCAGCTTCCATCTGAAGATTGATCTGCAATTGTCTGGTCGTACAGTCTCTTCCTCAGAGACGTGTCGGCCGGTGATTCTCTCTCGAGCACTTCTCTTCTCAGATGGATGCCTACGGCTGATTCTAGGCCTCCAACGTAACTTAGGTAATCATACTTCAGCTCGTTCTTCACGCTCATCTCAAAATGACACAGCACAATTTCTGGATCTCCGGAAGAGAAAAGGTTTGGGTTCAATCGCGCGCTACATGGTTCTGCTACTCAATCTCATACTTGCAGTCTCTGGCCCCTTCAAGGACCCATCCTAAGCGCTTCACCTTGATCTCCGGATTGTAACCAATCATCTTCCAGACGTCTACGTCACAGTAGAGCTTGCAGAGATCCTCAGCATTCTTTTCAATCCAGACCTGAGCTAGGGGACAGTAGGTTTCTCTCGTCTCTCCGCCCCAACCAATCTTGGGTAAATCACTTACTCTGACAAAGTTCTTAAGATTAGGATCAAGGCCGGCCTTGACTGCTTCTCTCCGCATCTCTTCGCCTCTGTCTATACCGAAGCGTCGCACAGCTTCCCTGACAAGTGATTTCCCCTCATCTGCTCCATGTTTCTCGACAATAGTTTCCGCGAAGTGATAGAACATTAAACCAAAGAGACGAGCCATGACCCGAACCTGTTCTTCAGCCTCTTCTGGGGTGAATGATTTCTTGACTATATCGGACATTTTTGTTCACCTGCAAGTGTTGCCTTCTCTTGGCTCATTCACTCTGATTGGAAGGAGAAGACCAAGCTAGCTATAAGTGCTTTCGGACTCGCTGTCAGGGGCTAGGAGTCAAGCTAAACATGAGAATATGAGAGAACATAACGCTGAAGTTGTTCTGTAGCTTGAAACAGCGCGCACTATTTCTTGTTCATTGTTGCAAGCGCTATTGACAATAGAAGAATTGCGCCACCGATGACAGTGTAGATGTTCAAGCCTTCATGGAGCAATACTACTCCTGCAATGACACTTATGATTGGACTCAAGTACAATTGGACAGACAGTCTTGAGACTGCGCCTCGATTGACGAGAGAATAGAACAACAAGTAGCCGACAACACTGCTAAGAAGCGAGAGATAGATGATTGAAGACCAACCTGCCAAGGAAAGCCTGGAAACCTGAACTACGAAACCCGGTGATAAAAGAGGCAGAAGCATTAGGGTTCCAGCTAGGCATGCCCAGATTGTTACTGGAATTGGACCATACTTTCTAACAAGAGGCTTAGAAAGAACAGAGAAGAATGCATAGGAGATTGCAGCCATCAGAATTCCTATCGGACCCAGAATAGAGCCGTTCA
>JBGOZA010000114.1:0-4540 GCA_041480025.1 Bathyarchaeia archaeon
ATGCTCTTGCCACTCAACAAAGGCTCAATATCCCCCAAAGGAACTCATGAAAGCACGCGCACATTTCTCCACGGAGCTTACGTCGTACCCCTCGGTTGCGCCAACTTCACCCAGGAATCCCGTTAGCACTCACACTATCCTTTCCATAGTCCCAATGCTAATCCAATAAGAAATGTTACCGCCGAGTACGGAAGCACATCAATTAACCCGCTTCCTGTTCCGATTATCCTTGGCAGAAACTTCATTGCTTGATCAAAAACCTGTTGAAAAGTGAGGCTTATGTACCCTGTTAGAACGAGGAGAACAACTAGAGCTGTAACAGAGAACATCAGCTTCATGGAATGCTTCGCGATTACACCCACCAATAGTCCTATGAGGGCTGGAATAATGACGGGGACAATCCAAGCGATTTGAGGAGAAATCGTCATCTGTTTTTCACTCGTTATCTATTTTCGCGCGCGCTTATGAACTGTAATGATTCCTCTGGCAGACAGAGACTCAAAGTCGGCTTGTGTATTGGGTTCCTATGGTGTCCTCATTGCTCGAGCGCATGACGCTGGCATCAGAGCGTGCGAGTTCTTCAAGGCTCCTTTTCACAATCTCCGTGATCTGCAATCGGAGTTCCTCGCCTTTAATCGTCTTGTCAAGCCCGCTGATTCTCTGATACAGTTCATCATCGCACAATACGTCTTTTATCCACTTCTCGAAGTCTCGACGTTGGAAATGGAATTCGATTGAACGAATATCTGTTGCGTACAACTTCTCAAGGAAATCACCCAGACTCATTGCGACCTCACCGGTCGGATCACCTATGTCTCTGTAAAAATAAAATCCTTCGTGGGCTGGAACCGAACGCACTTTACCTAGAATCTTGGAAACACTATTTCTATACAAGCAAGTTTCCTCAAATAGAATACTGTGTCTATGCTCGAATAAAAAGGATTGTTCATTGGTTTCAAATTAGTCCTCGCCTGGGTCAGACGATCCTGTTCACGCTCGCCTCGGACGCGCTGTTTTAAGGGGTTCGAGGAGACTCGGCGAATTATGGCGCTCGCTAGTTTAAGGGCACCTGGATGGTGGGTGTGGTGCGTTAAACTTTCGCCCCAAACCCGATAACATTTCTCACATTCGCATACGCATCAAATAGAGTGCGCTTTCCAAGCTATGCTACAAGGAATGCGACTTCTAGGAATCTTCTCTCCGTAAGCAGGCCGAAGAAAGCTCCTTCCTTTGTTACAACCACTCTTCTGATGCCATTCTTCCGCATGAGTTCCATAGCCTCCCTCATCGAGCGATCAGACTCAATGGAGATAACAGGTTTCGACATCACATCACTCGCCAATGTCAAATTCATCTCCCTCTTGGGCCCGATGATCTTCTCCAACAAGTCTCTCTCCGTGACGACCCCGACTGGCTTGTCCCCTTCAACAATGATGACAGCACCGACATTCTCCAGTATCATCTTTTTCACCATAGAGGTGACAGAATCTGACAAGGAGACAGTTATTGGTGCAAGTTTTACCTCACAGCCCTCTCCAACTGAGATGCTGAGCATCTCCTCAATGTATTTAGATCTCATCTCACTTTCCATATTTCTCCCCCATTCCCCCAATTATTCGTTTAGCGCGCTCCTGGCTTAATAGCCTTGGTCTCGGAAGATTCTACCAAACCAGAATAATCAACTCTATGATCAGGCAAAGCGCGCGCACTTCATGAAATCTGGAAGACATTTGTCTGTTTTGCGAAATATGTCTGGAAACTTAAATATGAATCAATACAAAAGAGTTTGACGGAAATTGGGAATGTCCAACGACGAAGACACGGTCCTTCTGCTTGGTTTGGGTTTAAGCCTTAATCAGGCAAGGGTGTACTTAGCAGTACTCAAACTCGAAAAAACTACAGTTGGACATCTTGCGAAGTTTTCAAGAATTCGTAGAGAAGAGGTCTATAGAATTCTGCCGAAACTCGAAAAAATGGGTCTAATTGAAAAAATACTGGGGAAACCAGCTGAGATCCGGGTTACTCCTATTAAGGATGCCTTAACTTTCCTGGTGGAGGAAGAAAAGAAGAAATTTGATGAACGGTTGTCGGGTCTGACGAGTACGCTCAAGAAGCTGTCCCTTAAAGACTGGAAGCAGCCACCTCCTGAAGAAGAAAACATCTACATACTGATAGCTGAAAAAAAGCCAATTCTGGCTAAGACTTCAGGACTGATTCGAGACTCGAAAAAAGAAGTCGCGTTAATCTCAGACAAGGCAAGAATGGCATCGATTCTGTATCAGTTTTCAGATGAACTTGAGCAAGCAAAAAAGAATGGTGCCCAGATTCGACTGATCTTTGAAGGGGACAGCACCGACATTTCGATTAAAGAGGACGTGAAAAAACTCATTCATAGCGCTTCGGTTCACGTCAAGTTTCATCGTAAACCATTGAATCACTTCATAATGTCTGATGATGCTGAGGCAGTGATTACCGGCTCCTCAGAAAGCGGATTAGGCGAGAGCCCTTCTTTATGGACCAACAACAGCAACCTCATAGGCGCACTTAAAATAGGTTTTGAATACGGCTGGAAAGAAGCTGAAAACTAACCTGAGAATCTCATTCATAGCACGCACTAGGCATGCTAATCAAACCATCCTCTCCGTCTAAAATACCATAACTCAACCGCACCAATAGCTAACATCAAAATTATTACGATCATAAACCCCTGTGGGTCTTGTGTTGCCGGTAACCCACCTACGTTCATCCCAAGTAAACCCGCGATAAGACCAAAAGGCAATGTAATGGCCGAGGCAATCGTCAATATTCGCAGCCGTTTTTCCATACGAGAACTACCCACAGTTTGATAAGAGTCATATAAGCCGTTCACCCGAGTTTCTAATCGATGGATGCCCCCTTGCGCAATCTCAAGCTCTGATACCAAATCTTGGAGAAACGCCTTGCGATGAGGCTCTTGCAAGGCCTTATTGTCTGAGGAATTCAGACCTGTTGCACAATAGAGCTGGTTTTCAATCAAAGAAACTAGTTTGTCAACCTGCCAGCGCAAATTCGCCAGATCACGGGCGTCTACATTTTCTGGATTATCGGCCAAGGCTCTGGCAACATTCAAGTCTTGTCGCGGATTTGGGTTTCTGCCTGAACGCTAAGATCCGTCAGGTCGTCGAGGATTAGGTAAACAAGTTGAATCAGATGAATCAGACTGGACGTTTTCTGTGCTATTATGTCATTTGTCAGTTCGTCTAAGGCAGGCATTGGGTCGGTTCTGATAGTTACTAACACTGGACTTTGAAGTAATATTGTGAGATATGATGGGTCCAAAGTATCCAGACTGAGGGTTGATGGAAACTCGAGTAGAATGGCTCGATCATAAGATATTACGCCTGGCGAGTTTGTCGAGTCTAGGCAACGACCCATAATTACTGGATGAAGATCTAAGGGTGAGAGAAAACTTCGGAGTTCCTCAAGTGTGGCTTCTTCGACGTCAAACCAGCTCTCACCTAGCTTGTCTAAGTCGGCAGTTGGCCAACCTGTGATGGTCGGTTGCTTCTGGAGTCTTCCAGAACTAATCAGAAACCAATTGATTTTCAAGTTTATGTTCTCTAGCCCAAGTTATTCGTTTCTTGGCTTCAATAATATTGTTCAACACCTTCCCGTTAATTGATTTTTCGGCTCTCTTGTAATGCCTAAGAACGGGAGTGTAACGCACCACTCTTAGCGCGCTGAAGTGTGCGGGGGGGTTAAATCTTAGCCCCAGAACCTATTTTTTTTTCTTACTCTCTCCTTCTTTCTCTCTGCTATTCGTGCGCTGTTTCGGTCGCATTAGAAACATAGATATGATGTTCTCATGGAGTGCTATTTTGGTGAAAACTATGAAGAAATCGTTAGGGGCAAGAACCATTGCGATTCCGACTCCTGCTTGGGTGGTAGGGTCCTATAGCAAAGAAGGCGTACCTAACATGATGACTGCGGCTTGGGCCGGGATATGTTGCTCTAAACCTCCATGCATCTACGTCTCCCTCAGAAAGGCAACATATACGTATGGTAACCTTATGGAACGAAAAGCTTTCACAGTAAGCATTCCTTCCGAGGATTACGTTAAGAAGATTGATTATGTTGGGCTAGCCTCTGGAAGAGATGTGGACAAGTTCGCTGTTACCGGACTTACTCCAGTCAAGAGTGGACTCGTCGACGCCCCATATGTAGGAGAGTTCCCCTTAGTTCTTGAATGTAAGGTGATTAAGATAATCGAGATTGGGTTGCATACTCAATTCATCGGTGAAATCATGGATGTTAAATCTGATGACTCTGTGCTCGATAATAATCTCAAGTATTGCGAAGGTCAATCCGATAATCTTCAGCGCAAGCTCTGCTACATATCATAGAGTTGGGAGGCGTATCGGGAAAGCTTTCTCAATAGGAAAAAAGATAGGCGAAATAAAAAAGACTAGAGCTTAGCCCCCAAACCCCAACACTCTTTCTTTCTCAGCTAACTTAGGTCTCTCACTCGCTCACACTTTGTCTTAGCGCGCGCTTTTCTAGC
>JBGOZA010000115.1:0-4528 GCA_041480025.1 Bathyarchaeia archaeon
CAGATTACTTCCCTACGACAATAGTTGCCTTAGCTCGTGGAGGCTGGGTACCTGCTCGTCTTTTATGTGATTTCATGGGGATTACGGACCTCATAAGCCTGAAAGTTGAACACTGGCTTGAAACCGCCAAGACAAAGAATGAAGCAACAATCAGATACCCCTTGAATACTGAGTTGGGAGGTAAGAGGCTTCTTCTGGTGGACGACGTAGCTGACACTGGAAAAAGTCTGATGGCAGCAACTGATTATCTTTCCAAACTCAACCCCGACAGTATGAAGACCGCTACGATGCAATACTTTCCGTCCTCAAAATTCAAACCAGACTTCTACACTGATGAAGTCAAAGAATGGACCTGGTTCATCTATCCTTGGAACTGGATAGAAGACACAAGCACCCTAATAATTCGACTAATGGAAACAGACAAAGAAAAAATCTGGTCCTCCATAGAATTGAATGAGGAACTCAGGAACCTTTTCGAGATAGAATGGAATGAGACAATGCTACGACATATCCTTCAGACCATGCTTGAGAGAAATCAAATCGCAAACACAGAAGAAGGATTCAGAATGAAAGATTCAAGAGTCATAAGACTCTGACCATTCAATAATTCGTACCTGTCGCTCAGCTGCGATTCAGGTCATAGATAAGATCTGAACGTAGCGCGCGCTTGACATAGGATTGACGAGCTCAAATAGGATACTATCGGGAGATCATCATTACAAGAATTAAGAGCAAGACTATTCATATCATAACTTGTGACGGTTGGCTAGAGTGTTTATGGAGCTTATGGCACCAGTTGGATCAAAGAACGCGTTCAAAGCCGCTATGATGGCTGGGGCAGATGCTATCTATCTGGGGGGCAAGTTATTCGGAGCCAGACGCTTGGCGGAGAACTTCACCGAAGCGGAGCTTGGAACAGCCATCAGATTAGCACACAAAAATGGGATTAAAGCCTACGTTACGGTCAACACTCTGATAAAAGAAAAAGAGCTTCAGTCCGTCTTCACGTATCTTGACTACTTAGAGTCGATCAACTGTGATGCCGTCATAATCCAGGACCGAGGCCTGCTCAAGATATTACGTGAGAACTTCTCTCTGCCAATACACGCGTCCACGCAGATGGGAATACACTCTGTTCCCGGGGTGCTTTGGGCAGAGAAGAACGGCATTCAGAGAGTGATTCTTTCCCGAGAACTCCATCTGAATGAGTTGGAAGAGATTCGAAAGGCTACAAAGCTTGAGCTTGAAGTCTTCATACACGGATCACTATGTTACTCATTCAGTGGACAATGCCTTTTCGCCAGTTCATTGGAAGGCAGAAGCGGAAACCGAGGCTTATGTACTCAACCATGCAGGAAAAGATACAAGCTGAAACACAACACAGGATTCTTGCTTAGTTCCTCAGACATTTGCGGAATAGAAGCCTTGCCAGACCTCCTGCGAATAGGTATCAACGCATTGAAAATCGAAGGCAGAATGAGAAGCCCACTATACGTCTACTTGGCAACAAAATCCTACAAGGAAGCAATAAGAAGAGCGAATAACGACAAACGACCTCTTATGACGGATAGAGAAAAGGAGCTCCTCGAAGTTGTTTTCAACAGAGGCTATGGCAGAGGCTACATTCTCGAAGAAAACGTTATGCACAGAGAATACGCAGGTTCTCGCGGGCTCTTTCTAGCAGATATTGATTTCGTAGGAGGCACAGGTATGATTAACTCTGATCTAGTGAAGGCTCACGATGGCATAACACTATTCAAGAATGATCAGAAGATTGGAGGATTTGCAATAGACGAGATTGAGAACAACGGCGCGTCCTCAATTCTACATTCACCATTCAAACTTCCTGATGGAAGATATCAAGTATACAAGACAAGAGACAGAGAATTCAAAGCAATTCTGGAAAAGATAGAAGAAATAGAGTTCCCAATTGAACCCCAAAAAAGACGCAATACTCGAAATCTGTCTTTTCAAACAAGAAAGCGCGGAAAGACCAAAGGTGAACTCTCTTTTTACGTATCCTCATTGAAGTCGCTGGAAAAGATTATCCCGTTTGCTAGCAGAGTCTATTTCGAATGGAACAACAATTTCGAAGAAGCATCACGAATGTGCAACAATGCAGGAATCGAAAGCGTACTGATGCTGCCCAGATTGAACTTCAATTCTGTCAATGTAGATGCTGAGAATATAATGATCTGTTCCGTTGACCAGTCAGAGCAAGCCTCCAAAAGGCTCTACGGTCATCACTCCATGAATTTCTTCAATAGTCTGACTATACCAGAACTCTACCAATATACCCTGTCTCCAGAACTGTCGAGAGACGACATCAGAGACATAACAAGTCATTTCGCTGGAAGACTAGAAGCTATGGTTTTCGGGAGAATTGAACTCATGGTCTCCAGAGATGATTCTCTTGGAGAAGGCACATTGATAGACGAAAAGGGAATAGGATTTCCTGTTCAGCGAGACAGGTTTGGCTTCACGCACATCCTGAATTCATCAGACCTATTCCTACTGGATTATCTAAACGATCTTGAAGACATGGGCGTAAACTCATTTGGAATAGACCTTAGGAGAAGGGAACCCGAGTTATCTAAAATTGTGGCCAAAACTTTCTACGAGCGCGATCTTGCCGAGAAGGCTACTATAAAGAAGCTGTGTAGGTCGATCACGGCCAGACATTATCTACGAGGAGTAGAGTAAGAACAAAGATATGTGTGACATTTAACATACGCCAAGCTGCCTATGCTCCACAGCGTCGATATGTATGTGCTCTTTGCGTACGCACACCTTTGGTTAATTTTTATTCGGCGATATCGTTATGAGCAGAGATACTGGCTTGTATCCACAGGTGCGTCAAGTGAAGAATCGAATCGTTCTTGCATATTCCGGAGGACTAGACACTTCATTTCTAATAAAATGGATGCAGGATAGATACGAAGCTGAGATAATAACCGCCACCGCTGACGTTGGTCAAGGAGATGATATGAAGGCGGTAGAAGAGAAGGCTCTGGCTATAGGTGCACTTCGTCATCACTCTCTTGATTTGCGTGACGAGTTCGCCAGAGACTACGTTTACCCCGCTATCAAAGCAAATGCCCTCTATCAGGGTAAGTACCCAATAAGCACCGCCCTAACACGGCCCCTCATAGCCTCCAAGCTTGTTGAGGTCGCGCGCAAAGAGAATGCCAACGGAATTGCTCACGGCAGCACTGGTAAAGGAAATGATCAGGTGCGCTTCGACATAGGAATCAAGGCACTTGCCCCAGACCTGAAAATTATTGCACCAATCAGAGAGAACAACCTTACACGTACAGAAGAGTTGCTGTACCTACGCAAGAATGGTATTACCTTGCCCTTCGAAGTCAGCAAGAAATATAGTATTGACCAGAATCTCTGGGGCCGTTCTATCGAAGGAAGTGACCTAGAAGACCCTATGAGCGAGCCGCACGAAGATGCATTTGAATGGACTTCACCAGCAGAAGAGGCTCCAAGTGAGCCCCAATATGTAACGATTGAGTTTGAGAAAGGAGTTCCATGCTCCGTAAATAATAGGCTACTGAAACCCGCAGCTCTCATCGAGTCGCTCAACAAACTGGGCGGTAAACACGGGATTGGTCGCATAGACCAAATCGAGGATCGGCTGGTTGGCATAAAATCAAGAGAGATCTATGAATGCCCTGCAGCAACAATTATCCTAGAAGCCCACAAGGACTTGGAGAAGGCTGTTCAGACAAGACATCAATCCCTGTTCAAGAGTATTGTTGACCAAGAATGGACTTTCATGGTTTACGCCGGATTATGGTCTGACCCTCTGAAAAAGGACCTCGATGGATTCATTGACTCATCGCAAGAGAGAGTCACAGGACAGGTCAGACTCAAACTCTATAGAGGCGGACTCAGAGTGGTCGGTCGACAATCAACATACAGTCTATACAATATGAATCTCGCCACCTACGGGGCTGAAACAACGTTCGATCAGAACCTAGCACATGGGTTCATAGAACTCTGGGGGCTCCAGACAATAGCTGCGAACCTCCGCGGTAAGAGTGCAGAACCCTCCTAGCCTCTACCATGTTTTCAGAGGAATCAAGGGACTCCCATCTTTTTATATCGAACATAAACCATTTTCACTCACATACTTCGCACAGAATCTGTCTAGCGCATGCTATAGGCATCTTTAAGGCCCTCACCAGTTCATATGAAATGAACTGATGGTTCCCAAGAATGACTTGGCATGATTTGATAGTTGTCTACATCTATCCGTGAGTGTAATGTCTCAGGGCAAATGTCAACGTCTACTATTCTTCGGTAGAATAGGTGTGTTAACGCGATCTGGAAAAGCCTATTTGGCACTTACCTCTGAACTTGCAAGAAGAGGAATTGAGAGCGTCTCTCTTATCCCTGGGGAGCTTCCTCCTCTAGACATAAGAGTGATAATAGCAACTCAGCCTGAGGAAACAGCTGCAGCAGACCGCCGTCTGGTATTGTTTCACCAGGGCTCGAATCCAAGAGACGCGGTCGAGAA
>JBGOZA010000116.1:0-4509 GCA_041480025.1 Bathyarchaeia archaeon
GCTATGATATGACACCGCTTGGCCAGACGTCAACTCCCTATTACTATCAAACGTTAAATAATCATGGGCGATTCATAATCAATCGATTCGAGATGTTGGACATTTCGGAGAGAACTTCTGGTCTTGGCACCGAGACCGCATTCGCAATATTGAAAGAAGTCAACGAACTTGTTTCCCAAGGCAGAGATGTAGTCAACTTCTGTATCGGACAACCAGATTTTGACACACCTGAGTACATAAAGAACGGCGCGAACAAGGCTATACGTGAAGGCAAGACAGGTTACACTGCCTCAGCTGGAATACCTGAGCTTAGAGAAGCAGTGGCTGAGTACTTTTCTAGGACCAGACACCTCAATATAGATCCTACTTCCGTGGTAGTGGCTAATGGTGCAAAACCGTTCATAGGATACTCTATTCTCTCAGTGACAGACTATGGCAAAGGCCATGAAGTACTATACCCTAACCCCGGCTTCCCCATCTACGAATCCCTGATACGAGCCTATGGAGCAGTACCTGTTCCTTTGCCCTTGATTGAGAGGAAAGAGTACAGTTTTGATATTGAAGACCTCAGAAGCAAAGTGAATGAGAAAACGAGACTACTCATCCTAAATTCACCCCACAACCCCACTGGAGGAGTCTTGGACAAGGAGATGTTGTTACAGATAGCTGACATCGTTAAGAAATATGATAACCTTTGGGTCTTCTCCGACGAACCATATTCTCAAATGGTTCATTCAGGACAGTTCAACAGTATCGCTTCAATTCCAGGAATGGCTGAGAGAACAATAATCGCTGATTGCGTGTCAAAGACATATGCGATGACTGGCTGGAGAATCGGATTTGCCTCAAATGAGAAACTGGCTGAATACATGTCACGCTGGGTAACAAACACAGATTCCTGTGCTGCTCAACCCAATCAGTACGCTGCTCTAGCTGCGTTAACGGGTCCACAAGATGAAGCGCAAAAGATGATGCTGAGCTTCAGCAGGCGCAGGGACATAATTGTTGACGGTCTGAACAAGATTGACGGAATAACGTGTCTAAGTCCGGGAGGTGCCTTCTATGCCTGGCCAAATGTCACAGAAGCATGTAGACTAGTGCGTGCAAAAGACTCTGAAGAATTCAGGAAATGCCTACTTTACAAAGCTGGAGTAGCAGTCCTCTCCGACATTCATTTCGGACATAGGAACAAAGGAGAAGGCGAACACATTCGTTTCTCATACGCGACGTCAGAAGTTAACATTCTGGAAGGACTCAGAAGAATCACAGACTACATAGGCAAGAACAGATAACGCCATCATTTCGGGCTTTTTCTCGAGCGAATCCATACATTAGCCTAACTGATACTTGTGCCTGAAGAGTGGATGTATGCTATGTATGTATCAATGAATCAGATACCATTTGAGTCAGTCGGTACCCAATGATCCCTGACGGATCAAAGTGGAAGAGAACTAGCTTTGAAAACAGGTTTATTCAGATCTCATAGTGTGATCCTCGGAAGCGTAGCAGGAGCATTTCTTTCACTCATACTAGGCATATTTGGAGCCCCACTTATACTGCTCTTGTTGGCACCATTCGCTGCTGGTCTATTGGCAGGATCGGTCGGTAACGGCGCCAAGGCAGGAATACTTTCAGTAATCTTCTCTGTCTTGCTTCTTGTTCCAACTTCTCTTATGTTGCCGGTGCAGAACGTTAATCTTCCAAGCGACGTGTCCGGTGTAGGCATAGTGGGTGGCACGTTCGCGGCATTGACAAACGGTCTTCTCGGCTCAGCAAGAGTAACAATGAGTGGATTCGCAGCACTCTTCTCTTCTCTTGGACAGATACTTGTGGTATTGGTGCTTCTTTCACTGGTCTTGGTTGCTGGTGTAGCCATGGTGGCGTCAGCAATCGTTGGAGCCATAGGTGGACTCGTTGGACAACCATTGAGGAGAACAAAACAAATACAGGGTCCGACCGTCTAGCCAAGACTGGAATCAGAGTCTTAGTGCGCAGACTCAGATAGAACTTGACAATCTTATCTGTATGAATATCAGCGAATCAATATCCTTGAGAAACACAAGACCGGACAGAAATCATTTAAGAACTGTGCCCACAACTTGAGATATCGTGGAACAGATGTCCAGTAACATATTGGTTACAACAACCCCTACCCTCCCGGATCACAGAATTCTGCGTACTATCGGTCCAGTTTATGGTATGACGATTCGATCAAGAGGCGTTGGTGGAAGATTCGTCGCGGGCATTCAAGGAATGTTCGGGGGAGAAATTACGTCTTACGTCTCCGAATTGGAGAATGCTCGAGCTGAATCTCTTCAAAGATTGATTGAGAACGCAAGGAAGGTGGGTGCTAACGCAGTGATAGCGACTGACTTTGAGACCAGCGACATATTGCAGAGCACTGCTATCGTTTTCTCAGCATATGGCACGGCAGTGGTAATGGAACCAACCGACTCGACCACAGAAAACAGTCAACCTTGCCAAAACTGTGGAACTCAGAACCCTGCCGAAGCCAAGTTCTGCACAAAATGCGGTACGGCACTAAAGTAGACTCTTGAGATAAATATCCAAAACAACTTACCCCCACACTCATTAGTGCGCACTCAGCAGCTTGATTGATGTCGTTTTCTTGCCCGTCACTCCTCTTCATTATCCTATGGCATATCTTATTCACAAATCCCCGATCAGACTTAGTCTGCCTGGCTTGATAGTGGGATCAATGTTTCCTGATCTGGAGGTACCAGTAATGGCCATGTTCTTTCAAAACATGTACGCCTACAACAGACTGGTTCTGCACAGCCTCCTCGGAGCACTGACTCTAGGCACAGCTCTCTCCTTCTTCTTCACGTTTCTATTCTATCCCGCTCTTGTGAAGATTCTGTTCCGTGGCAAGAAGGAATCAGTTCGAGTTGAGACAGCTTTTTCGGTAAACCTTCTTGTTTCTTGCTTGCTAGGGAATCTGTCTCACGTGTTGTTGGATATTTTCACTCACAGATCAAACCCTATTCTGTGGCCTTTTCAAACAACTACTCCCAGTCCAATATTCACGAATCAGATATCCATATTCATCCACATCTTCTGCGCTGCACTATTTCTAGTAATCCTTGTCAATAATCGTGGAAATTCAGTGAAGACGCTCTTGCTCGACAATGCGAACCTTTCTACTACGCAATGAAAGCGCGCGCTATATGGCACATTCAAAATTCAGATATGAGTACTGCGCTTATTTCTTGAAGAAGACTGCCAGATTCCGAGGAAGACTGTCAAGATAATCAAGTAGATCCAGATTCTCCAGTTTTCTTAGCGTTTCTGCTGGCAGCTTTTCACGACCTATATGTTCCAAGAGTGTGTTTGTCTCTTCCTCCGTGAATCTCTCTTCGTCTCCAATCCATTCTATGAAATCTCTGTTTTGTGGACAGACTTTTTGGCAACGCATACATCCTACGACGCAGTTGTGCGAGGAAGCATCCATCCAACTGGGAAATTCGACATCGCCCTTCTTTTCATTGTGATAGGAAACACATCGTTCAGCATGCAGAAGAAAGCGTTCCTTAGTAATGGCTCCAGTTGGACAAGCTAGTTGACATAGTTCACATCCATTGCAGCTCTTCATCATCGCTGATTCCTGCCATATATCTTCCTCGCATGGTATGTCAGAAAAGTAGGCTGCGAGTTGGAGAAAGCTTCCTAACCCAGGGACGTAGCAGATATTGTTCTTACCGTATTCGCCAAGACCACTTCGGGCTGCAAGCAATTTAAGAGGAAGTGAAGCTTCCACAAGCCTGTAACCTCTTTCACCTATTATTTCACCTAGAAGATTCTTTATTCGCTTGGTGACAACATCGTATGCTGTGTAGGTGGGAGGAATAATCAATGGACGGCTTTCTCCATTCCAACCGAAGATCGCTCGAGTCTGAGGTCTAGGTGCAGCAACAGCAATCAAGGATCGTGCTTCGAAGTCCGAAGGTACCTGAAAGCTGAACCAGGTTAGACGGTCTTCATAGAACTGTTTTTCAAGAAAGCATTGGCTGCGAAGGCCTACTATTTCTTCTTGCAGCTCGTGCAGATGAGAAACGGAAACAACCCTCATCTGAAATCCAAGCTCTTTCAAGCATGCTAACAACTCGTTGGCGAACCCGTCCATAGTTGAAGATAACTTATCTCCCTTTTAGAAGGTTCGCTATAGAATACTGTCTCGCAAACTCATCTGATATTTGCGGATTACTGATTCCTCAAACATCAAGCAAGAAGAACTCCTGGCGCACGCCTACATGGGCTGTGTGTTTGACAAGTTGGCCAAAATCATAAAAAATGAAAACAACTGGAGAGATTAGAGATCTCTCAATTCTCTAGTGTCTCCTAGTTCCCTATTTTGTATTAGTTGTGTCTTTTTCTTTGTCTGGGGCGTTTAGATTGACGTTCTGGTTGATGTTCTGTGTCTGATTCTTGTCCTTTCTTGTTGCGGAAGCAACTACAGAGTAGATTATCCAGACGATGACACCATAGACC
>JBGOZA010000117.1:0-4490 GCA_041480025.1 Bathyarchaeia archaeon
GGCTTTTACCAAGTTTCTAGAAAGTATAGGCCAGTTTGATCATAAGCTGCTGGCCGCGGCTATCAATGAATACCTTACAGCAAAATCTGACTTCACAAAGCCGTATCCTCATGTCAAGTCAATACTCAGAAAACTCAAGCTAAAAGGGATAACTCTAGCTATAGTCACAGATGCACCTAAGACCAAGGCATATCAAAGGCTTCTTTCGATGGGAATAGAATCATATTTTGAATTCGTAGTGGGATTTGAAGATACCAAGACGCTAAAGGAAACAGGCCTGCCATTAAGAAAGGCTCTGCAATTGCTTAAGAAAGAGTCACCTGACCTCGCCAATGTCAACATATTAATGGTGGGTGATTCAGTTGAAAGAGACATACTTCCTGCAAAAAGACTTGGCCTAAAGACAGCACTCTGCAAATACGGTCAGCCAATAAACGAACAAGGAACTGCAGACTACGAATTACAGGAAATTGACGACGTCGCTGGAATCATGTAGCGCGCGCTAAGAATCAGCAGAGCATAAGCTGCCCACGCGACGGATACGCTTAGGCTAATTAATCTATAGCTCTCATCTCTAGATTAACAGATTGTCAGCTGAACGATAGGCGGGGACAAGAAACGAGAGATGACCGGTACTACCCTGGCTTTCTTAACAGAGATGAGCATCTAAGAGAACGAGATCGAATAGCTAATGCATGGCAAAAAACACCTAATGAAGGAACTCTCATCAAGCCCAACCGAGAAGAGGAGAGAACTACCAAGAATGAATCGCAAAAAGAGCATCCTAGCATTGGGTTATTGGACGAACTCGAAAGAGTTCTAATAGATGAGAGGCGCAAAGAAGTTGAAGACAGACGTAAATCGTTGTTGAATTGCCAAGTCTCTTCTATTTCTGAGGGTTTTGTCTTTCTTGAATGTGACCGGGCACCAAGCTTTGAAGAGGGAGATGAGATTGGATACTCGGATAGTTCTGGTCCTATTCCTTTGGGGATGGTCGTATCTAAGGTTGAGAAATCCTTAACGATTTCTTCTGAGAATACGGTCGGCTTGGCTCAAGGCGATGAATTGGAGCTTCTTGAACTTGAGCCACTCATATCATATGACCTTCAACTAGGTCTTATTGATAGAATCAAGAAAGGAGAAATCTCACCAGACCGTGAACCTGTGCTTTCATTTGTCCGCGACAAACACGATATTGCTAGAATAACAAAGAGAACACATCTTACGAACCGCAGAAGCGTAGATGGAGAGTTTGACCTGGATGATTCGCAAGTGGAGGCCGTTGAGTTCTCTCTTTCATTGAATGACGGCGAGTTCTTGTTAATTGTGGGACCCCCTGGAACGGGGAAGACGGAGGTTATCAAGAAGATCGCATCCGAACTGATAAAGCGGCATGAAACAGTCCTAATTTCTTCTCATACAAATTATTCTGTAAACCAAGCCATTGATGGTCTTCCACCTGAGAGTGCATTAAGAGTGTGTTCAGCCCGAAGCCTGGGAAAAATCCAGCCTAGACTCGAAAAATACCTCCTAAGTTATAGAGCAAGACAGGAAGCGGGAAGACTCTATGAAGAGTTGAGAGTGAGGATAAGCGACCTTCAGCAAGAGAGAAGAAAGCTTACTGATAATCAGCGACTGGCCCGTAGCGAGGCCCACCACAGGCAAATGGATGACCTAAGGGCCTTGGAACTGGAAATAAACAGACTCAAAACAGAAAGAGATGGACTGCTCAAGAAACAACAAGAAGCATTAGTCAGAGAAATTCCGATAATCGGAGCGACACTGATTAAATCACAACTCAATCCGCTCAGAAATGTCAGTTTCAATACGGTCATAGTGGATGAGGCTAGCCAAGCTACCGTCACTCTTGCCTTACTGGCTATGCTCCATGGTAAGAAATGGATAGTTGTAGGAGATCACAGACAGCTTCTTCCCATATTCAGATCACTCCCCAAGCCTCAGAGCGAAAAGGAAACAGTGGCACAGGAAGAACTGAAAAACAGATTTGGAGCTTTTACCAATCTCTACTATAAATATGGAAATGAAAGAGGCCAATGGCTTCAGTGGCACCATAGAAGCAATGACAAGATAATAGAATTTGCCAAAAAATATGTTTATGAAAAAGAAATAAAAACAGTTGACTCATGCCATAACATAAAATTGAAGGCTAAAGGATGGGACGTGCTCTCAAAGGGAGAACTTCTAGACCCAGATAAACCAGTCATCTTCATTCATCGCGAAGGACATGATATGCGAGATGGAGAGTCAAGATACAATATAGAAGAAGTCGAAACCTGCGTTGAACTTGTGAATATGCTGATTAAGTGTGGTATCAGTCAAGAGGAAATCGGTGTCATAACACCCTATGGAGCTCAAAGCAAGGAATTGAGAAACAGCATCCATGACCGATACCGTAGGGTGGATGTCAGTACAGTAGACGCCTTTCAAGGAAATGAGAAAGACGCAATAATATTTAGCCTAACTGCAACCTCGGATCTCAAATTTGCATCAAACATCAATAGGCTTAATGTCGCCCTCACAAGGCCACGATGCAAACTAGTTGTAGTTGCTAATGGTAAATCTATAGATTCAGAAGATAAGAATCTCCTCATTCACCATTTTCTTGAATATGCAAACGATGAGAAAGCCGTGTTTTATTGGGACAAGGAAATGTGGCGAGCGAATATTCCAAAAGAACAGGTGCCAATTTGCATTAAGAACGGCTGGAGCATTTGTAAAGAATTAGACAAAAGCACCACATTGATTGAAAGGAGCATAGCACACTTCCAAACCAAGGCAACTTCAGACAGCCAAGGCCATATTCCCAAAAAAGAGACAGACGAATACCGGCCAGACATATCAACCAATATTGTAAACCTCAGAGAGCAAGGCAAGGTGAATGGATACCTGAAAACACATCCAAATGCCACAGATATTGAAATAGCAATAGCCACAGATATGCCAGTTAGAGTAGTCACTGCCATACTAGCCTCAATAGCCCAAAAATGAGTAGAGAGCGCGCGCTTGCCTCAAGGCATGGGCTTCCTTGGTGAGATAAGGTGAACTGAAAGCTTTGGCTTCGCAGACCAGGATCTTCGGGGTTTCAGAGAGTGAACGAGCTAGGAACCTTTGTTCCCTATGCATGGGTCATAGACGACTCTGCGGGAAAGGTGTATGCCCGATCCTTGTCAAAGCCGAGTCCCTGATGAAGCTTGAGAGAAGACTCTCTGCGCAGAACATCTTCGGATCTTCGCCTCCAGCGGTCTTCATCGGCTCATGGAACTACCCCAAGGTCCTGGCTGGTCCACTTGTTCCTCCAGTCCTGGAAGAGGACACCTCAGTCATGGATCAGCCTGAAAGATGGCTGAACAGATCATTCGAAGAGATCCTGAGCTACAGGATGCAACTGGTCAGAGGAGAACTCTTCACCAACGTCAGATCAGCAGCGAACCCGGACCGAGTCACATCAACTTTCCAAGAGATCGTGATGTCATCCCAGCCAATCGACACAGAGATGTGGTTCAACAAAAAACCCAGGCTCTCCATCAACTTCTCTTCCAGAGAAGCTCCATCAGGGCCATCAGCCAAAATCACACGAGCCGTGCTAGCTGAGAACCCGAGCATTCCAAGAGCCGTCGACGACATCATCTCCGACACAGATCTGAAAGCAAGAGAAGGCATCCTAACACTCTACGATTCCAACATTGGTCAACAACAGATAACGAGAATACTCTCCGTCGGCCTCCTCGGCGTCAAAAAGCAGCGAAAACTAGTACCCACAGAATGGAGCATAACCGCCATAGACGACATACTAGGCAAAGCATTACACAGAGAAATCCTGAGATACCCGTGGATCAACCAGTTCATGATCTTCGGATACAACGCCCTAGCCAACAACGTACAGATCATGCTCCTCCCATCCTCATGGATGTTCGAGGCTCAAGAAGCATGGCTAACAACACCCGACCCGATACCAGACATGAACTATGAATTCATCCACGGCAGACGATCATACGCATCCGATCTCGCTGGAGCATATTATGCCGCACGCCTACCCGTCCTCGAATACCTCCGGCAGATTAGGCGACAGGCCGGAGCAATCGTGCTCATGGAAGTGTACCCAGACTGGATACCTCTCGGCGTCTGGCGTTTCAGAGAACTGTGCAGAGAAGCACTGAAGCAGACACCTATCAGAGCGAACACTCTCGAAGAAGCCTTGAGCATAATGACCCCCAGACTGAGACTTAACCTTGAGAAATGGGTGAAGAGAAGCGAAATCCTACGCCATTACAGGGAACAGACAAAACTAACCAGTTTCACAAATGTTTGATGCATGCCAGAATAGCGCACGCTTCTGACCGCGCGCGCTAATTCAACAGATCCTGATTTTTGTCCATTAGCGCTGGCCCGCTAGCCTGAAATATAGTCTTAGAACATCTTGACAACGGAACAATATGGTTACAGTCAACGAAGCCGAAATGTATGATTTA
>JBGOZA010000118.1:0-4483 GCA_041480025.1 Bathyarchaeia archaeon
ACGTAAGCGAACTAAAGAAGATCAGACTAAAGGATGTGCAGATCAAGGATTTCCAGCGCTCCAATGATAGAATCATGCTCGGGAGCGCCACAGGTAACAGGTTCACAGTAACCATTCGCAACATACCGAAGAATAAAGCTGAGATAAGACGAATCCTTGAAGCGTTCATCAGCATCGTCAATGAGGAGAAGGTCCCAAATCTCTTTGGTCCCCAGAGGCTTCAGGGAGGGAACGTTGCGATTGGGCAGGCAATTGTCAACGGTGATTTGAAACAGGCAACAGAGATTCTTCTGCAGAAGGTTCAGCCTTACTTAGATAGCGGAAGTATAGATAGGATTCCTGACAAACTCTGGATTGAGAAAAGAGTGCTTCAACACCTGAAGCATCTTCCAAATGACTATGGAGGAGCTCTGAGAAAGATACCCAGGAATCTACTACAGATCTTCACATATTCGGTGCAGTCTCAGGCATTCAACAACGCATTGGAAAAGGCCATTAGCGAAGGGAGTGTACCAGAAACGTTGAAGGTTGAAGGATTCCACGTCACGAAGATGCCAGAACTGAGCACGCGCTCTTTCGAGCGGAGAAGCTACATGAACATCAACGACTTCAAGGTGCAATCGGTTAGCGATGGAATAGCCAAGATTCAGTTCATCTTGGGGAAAGGAGAATACGCCACAACTCTTCTCGCCAATCTCGTCGGATTGGAATGAGATAGCTCCAATATTCATGTCCCCAAATCATTTATCTAGAGGCAAAAGAGAGTCCAGTCACCCTTTGCGCGGCTGTGGTCCAGTTTGGCTATGACGGAGGATTGCCAATTCTCCAACCCGGGTTCAAATCCCGGCAGCCGCACCACTAACCCATATTTCTATCTAGTATGTCGACTTCTTAAAGACCACGAAGATACTCATTGAGATTGATATTCTTCATAGAGGCCTCTAGCGAATAGCGCGCTCGGCAAGGGCTAATACAGAGAAGCTTCACAGGTTTTCGTGAGATCATTCAATTCCAAGTAATCTCTGTCATCTATCTTAACTTCCAGTATCCGACAGTTCTCTTCGACCTGCTCAACAGTCGAGGCACCTATTATTGGTGCAGTAACAACGGGGTTCTTCAATATCCAAGCTATTGCCATCTGAGACATCGAGATGCCAATCTCTTCAGATATCCTTCCAATACCTTCAATATACTTGAAGTACGCTGTCTTATTCACCCTTTCCCAGTAGTTTGGGTTGCATCTTGCTCTACTTCCTTCTGGAAGCAATGTGTCCTTCGAATATTTCCCAGCCAAGAGGCCTCCCATCAGGGGGGTGTATGTCAAAACTCCCATTCCTTTACGCTGACAATATGGAAGAAGGTCTTGTTCGATGCTTCTCTGAAGCAAATTATAGGGCGGCTGGACCGCAGACAATTTCTCCAAGTTGTTGATACGGCAGACCTCACAGGCATCAACAATCTGCCAAGCCGCGAAGTTGGAGCACGCAATGTACCTTACCCTGCCTTGATGGACCAAATCATTTAGTGTGCTCAGAGTCTCTTCAAGTGGTGTTTCAGAATCAAAGCGGTGCAAATAGTAGATATCTATGAAGCCAGTTCCTAGACTTTCTAAGCTATGCCGAATCTGCGACATTATGTGTTTACGTGAAAGCCCCGTTTCATTCAGTCCTTTTCCTGTGTTCATGCCAACCTTCGTCGCAATGATGACCTCATCTCTATACCCTTGCACGGCTTTGCCAACAATCGATTCCGATTTACCTCTTGTATAGATGTTCGCAGTATCAATCAGGTTTATCCCGAGATCCATGGCTTTCCTGATTATCCTAATGGAATCCTCCTCGTTGACTTGCCCACCAAAATTGTTGGTTCCAAGACCGATGCGCGAAACCTTCAGGCCACTATTTCCAAGATTGGCATAGTCCATAGACCATACCAGGGAATCTCACCGATATAAGAGGTAGCGCGCGAGTGTGAACACAAGGAGCATTTTCGGTCCGCAACCACCATAATATTGATTCAACTATCACAGCCTGATGGAAGCTCTGTACATTGAATGCGCTAACTGTAAATACTACTTCGTATGGAGGGGGGTACAGGTTCAGGGGACATCGATAGCGGCTGCACCCCCCAAGCAGTCGTTCGCTTGAGATGCCCCTGGACTCTTCTAATAGACCATCAATCATAGACGATACCGAGCCTTGCTTACACACATCACTTGAGGTCGCCGTATGGTTCCAAAAGGTATTTCATTTAGTCTCTTAGCTAAAGACTATTGTGAGCACAGATGCCTGCGCGCCCGCTGCGTCCGGTTTATCCCTTCACCGCGATAGTTGGTCAGGAAGAACTGAAGTTAGCTCTTCTCCTGAATGCTATTAACCCTCACATAGGTGGCCTCCTAATCAGAGGACCAAAGGGAACCGGGAAAAGCACCTCTGTCCGAGCATTATCAGATATTCTGCCCGAAATCGATGTTGTTGAGGGGTGCCGTTTCAACTGTAACCCAACTGATCCCACCAACATGTGTGAAGATTGCTTAGCAAGATATCGAAAGAACGAGGTGCTTCCTAAACTAGCACGACCTATGCGAGTTGTGACCTTGCCAATAGGAGCCACTGAGGATAGAGTTGTGGGGAGCCTAGACATAGAACAAGCAATTAAGCTCGGGATAAGGGCATTGGAGCCTGGAATATTGGCAGAGGCGAATCAGAATATTCTTTACATTGATGAGGTCAATCTTCTCCCTGACCATATAACCGACGACATTCTTGATGTTGCAGCTTCGGGATGGAATATTGTTGAACGAGAAGCCATATCCCTCGGTCACCCAGCGCGTTTCATGCTGATAGGAACAATGAATCCAGAGGAAGGCGAACTCAGACCACAACTCATGGACAGGTTCGCACTACACGTTAATGTGAATGAGATTCTTGATGAAAAAGCAAGAGTATCTGTAATAAAGAATAATCTTGCCTTTGGAGAAAACCCCCTCGAATTTGCTAAGTCGTTTCAAGATAAGCAAAACGAGGTGAGAAGAAAGATACTGGAGGCTAGAGACAATCTCAAGGAGGTTTTGATTCCAGATGCCATCTTTGAAGCGGTGGCCCGAGCATGCATAGCACTTAAGATAGATGGGCATCGACCAGACATCGTTATCGTCAATTCGGCCAAGACGCTAGCAGCAATGAATGGTGAAAAAGAAGTTTCTTCTGAAGATGTTCTACAGGTGGCATCAATGGCCGTGGGCTTCAGAACGCGCAGAGAAGGATTCGAAGAACCTGCCACACCAGCCGAGATTCAAGAATCTTTTGGATCTGCTTTGAAGGAGAAGGGACTCACCTATGCTCAACCCCACTGAGCACAGCCAGGAAAACGAGCAATACACAAGACCCAAGAAGCCAATCTATCCATTCACAGCTATCGTCGGGAATGAGAGAGCTAAACTCGCTCTAATCCTGAATGCCATAGACCCATCAATTGGAGGAGTAATTCTAACTGGGCCCAAAGGCTCAGGCAAATCGACTCTCGTTAGAGCAGCTGCAAGGATATTTCCTGACATAAGCGTCGTGGCAGATTGCTCACACAATTGCAGCCCTTTTGATCCAACCAACATGTGCGATGACTGCCGCGAGGAATTCGCAAACAAAGGAGTTCTACCATCCATCCAGAAACATGTGCCATTTGTTCAGATACCAATTGGCGCAACAGAAGACAGAATCATTGGCAGCATAGATGTTGAACGAGTCTTGAAAGATGGAATACGTGCTCTTCACTCGGGTCTCCTCGGTGAGGCCAATCAAGGCATTCTATATCTAGATGAGACAAATCTAATACCAGATCACATAGTGGATGTGATCCTGGACGCTGCAGCTTCCGGCTGGAACATCGTTGAGAGAGAAGGGATTTCAGCTACTCATCCAGCGCGATTCATTCTAGTTGGCTCGATGAATCCGGAGGAAGGCGAACTCAGACCACAACTCATGGACAGGTTCGCACTACACGTAAGAATTGAGAATATATCTGATCTCGATGACAGGATAAAGGTCATTGAAAGAAACATTGAGTTTGCGAGCAATCCTGATCGCTTCAGCATGAGATTTATGAAAGAGGAAGAAGGCATTCGACACGAAATACTGAGAGCCCGCAAACTGTTGCCCAGAGTGGCAATCCCGCAAACCATTCTTGATAGTATTGGTCGCATCCACTATGAACTGAAAGTTGATGGCTATCGGCCAGATATTGTAACAATGAAGGCGGCCAGAGCTCTGGCAGCGTATAGGAAACATGTGGAGATTACGTTAGAAGACGTTGAAGTGGCTTTAGAGCTGGCTCTGACTCATCGAACAAGAGGAGCGGGTCTTGAGAGACCTCCAACAGTGAGTGAGATCAGCGTAGCGCTAAGAGGAACCAAAGCCAAGAGCCTTATGAATAAGCTTGACAGCAGAAGATCAAAAGCAGCTCCTGGCCCTCCGACTGGCAAGAAGGA
>JBGOZA010000119.1:0-4478 GCA_041480025.1 Bathyarchaeia archaeon
AGGCCGTCGAAACACCCTGATGAACTTTGAGTTCGGCCTATCCTCAATGGCTCAGAGCTGGGTTGAAATCCTGGTGATGAAGTGTTTCCGGCGAGTTCACCATTCTGGTAGGCGGCTATCTCACTTGATTGGTAGGTGAAGGCCACATGAGTCCACTCGCCGAGCGGCACGGGGATTCCTGCTTCCAAGGAAGTGTTTGATGCCGAATATGCGATCAAGCATATTTGGCGTGGGGACGAATTATCCCATGTTACAACCCAACCTGCTTGCTGATTTTGTGATTTGGACTGCTTTCCTATGATGGGTATCCAATCTGCACTTGAGTCGGGTGCAATCCAGAATGCTATAGAGAAATTCTTCGCTCTTAGAGCTGGTGAGTCAGATACTTCCACATAGTTGTCTTTGTCATTGAAGTCTAGTGCTGAGGGACTTGCACTTCCTTTGCCAAGATCGAGCATGAAGCCGGAAGAGTTTATCACTGTGACTGACGGCGTCCATGATGCGCCGGAGAGAAGACCATTGCGTCCTCCTATCTGATCTGTGACAGTTGCTCCTTTGCCATCATCCATCGACCATGACGAAACCAAGGTTGCTGCCTGAGCGGTTGCAGGTCTGGGGATGATGGCTATGATCAGGAAGGCTGTGAGGATTACTAAGGAGAAGTTACGTCTCTTCAAGATCACTCACTTGTGCCTAGTTCAGGGATATCTCATTGCGACTTGATACTAGAATTGCAGATTTATCCCTTCTAGAACCGAAGTCTATACCCGGAGTAGACTTCTTAGCGCGCGCTAGCACTTGTTTCCGCGCGTGTAAACGGTCGCCTGCTCAATGACTCATCTTCTCTCCTTTGAAGGGAATATTTACCAATGTCAATATTCCTGCGTCGCCTGAACTTGCCTTGGTGTATAACGAGCGCGTGCTATCATTTCGCAAATTCAGTCTTTTTCGCAAATGACTATCGGATTAGAGCTAGAGAGAATGTTCCTATCTTCAGGTCGAAGATGTGTGCCAATTCAATTGCCAGTGTGAGCCACTGAAAGTTTTTTATACCTATTATATGGATGTGAAATACCGACCATCTTGTCTATGTCCATTCTAGACGAAGAGAAGGTTTGTTTCTCTTGCAGCGCCTGGCGGGCTTCGAGTTCAGGGTCAGTGGTTTCTGGTTTTTGTCGACGATACGCTATGAAGACCTTGGCCTCTGAATGGTGCAGAACATGGGATATGAAGCTGTCTTCAACCGATCAACCTGACTTGGTAGCTGTCTCTGAATGATGACTAGCACATTCTCGAACACTTAAGTTTCTTGAGACCATCTTCAGTATAGTTGGTATGTGACTGGAAATGGCTCACCCTGTCATAATCGTTGATTATGATTCTCAATGGCCGGCCATCTATGAAGAGGAGAAACAACGAATTCTTACTGTTGGAGGAGACAAGGTTCTTGGCATCGAGTACATCGGCAGCACATCCGTGTTGGGTCTAGGAGCGAAACCCATTATTGACATTACTGTTTGAAAATTCAAGCCTTTGTTGATGTCTTTCTTTCCTTGGACGCGGGTTTTAGCGCGCATTAGAATGAGGATTTGGTTGCTGGGCGTCGAATTAGCGCGCGCGTCTCGCATGTATCATTCAGTGTCGTGATGATGTCGAATCGCCTGCAGCGGTAGAAACCATTGTTCAAGGAACGCAGGCTACACGCGGAACAGTTGGCACAAGTATTCTCTGCCTCGACTACGACCATACTCCCTGCTCCAAGCAAGGGAACATAAAATCATCTCTTTTAGACAGCGCGCGTTGTCTAGGGCTTAGATGCTTTTCTCTCAGGCGTCGGTTCCGAAATAGAATGTATGCTGCTCAAGCCACTACATCAGCTAAGTTTTCGCAGCGTTGAGCAATATACTAGAAAAGGCTCTGGACAGCTTTGGACTGCTTTGACGTCAATAATAGCGCAGAGTATTAGGTATTACCTTTGAAATACGGGACCACTATATCTTGAAGCAGCGATCAAAGATCATAGATCTCCATAATGTCTCTTGCAATCAATAAGCTGCGCCTAATTTGGCTGAGTTCATCCTCCAAGTTGTTGAGTAACGGTATCAGGTCCTTCACGTCTTCAGTATACTTATTGATCAGCTCAGTATGTTTCTCCAGTCTCTCAATATCGGGCTCTTCTGGAACCGATTCTATTTCCAAGACTTCATCTCCTAAACAAATGAAACTGGATTGCATGAGGAATATAGATAGCAACGTATCATAGGGGGGGAGAGAGGGCCTTCTTTCACCCTTGACTCCAGTCAAAAGATATCGCTCTGTAGAGCCTAAAGGACTTTTGAGCGCGCTCTCTCTTCTCTGTGACTAGTGAAGAGATGTCACGGTTGTTCCCATTTCCTGAGGGATGGTGACATTAGTTGATCTGCAGTCCTTCCGAGTCTATCATGTTTGTGGACTCTGTCGCGTATCCTATCCATCGACGCCTGAAGCTCTTCAAAGGTCTTTTCTTCATCAAAGTTCTTCACCCTGCTTCCTTCAACGACAATTTCTCCATCTATCATGACAGCGTCAACGTCGCTGTTGGTGGCTGCCTGCACGAGTATCCGTACAGGGTCTGTTATGGGACACATGTTGAAGGTATCAAGTCTCACCATTACCAAGTCTGCCTTTGCACCGGCTGCTATTCGTCCAATGTCAGGACGTTTCAGAGCCTTCGCGCCTCCCAGTGTGGCTGAGTTGAAGAGGTCAAGGGAAGTTGCTACGCTCGGTTCACCAACAACTACCTTGGACAGAGTCGAAGCCAGATGCATCTCCCTTAGAACATCTTGTGGAAAAGTATCAGTGCCTATTCCGATGTTCACTCCCATCGCACGATATTTGGAGTAGGTCTCCATGGCTATGCCATATCTTGAGAAGACAGTCGGGCAGTGAGCGACATTCGTATGCGTCTTCGCAAGCAGTTCCAAGTCTCTGTTCCATGGGTCGGGATAACCGGATCTGCTGTGTCCGCCAACAATGATGGCATGTCCTGCAATGAAGTCATCGCCCAAAACACCCAAGTCCGCTAGAAACTGGATGGGGGTTTTCCCATGTCTCCTCATGATTTCTTTGAACTCGACAGCGGACTGGGAAACATGGCACTCTATTTTGAGGTGATTCTCGTCAGCTACTTTCCTAGTTTCTTTGAGGAGGGCTGGGCTGCATGTGTCGGCTTGTTCAGGATAAAGGAAAGATCTTACTCTGTCATTGTGTAGACCATTGCAGCTTTTTATGAATCTAAGTGATTCTTCCAGTTGTTTGAACCCCGGTTCCTCATCCCACTTCTCACCATCAAAGTTGTGGTGAAGTATGTTCCGTCCATCGCGGGTGTACCAGCCTCCAGACATATGACCTTTGAGGAGGTATGCCCTTATCCCAGATTTTCCAACCAAGTCAACTGCTTCTTCGTCTCCTATGCCGTCGACTGAGCCCATCTCCACGACGGTTGTTACACCCCCTCTCAGGAGTTCTGCCAAGGAGTACTTCACAGCCACTACTTGATCTTGCTTGGTGTAAGATTTCCAGAAGGGAGGTGCCAGGTCGTAGAGATCCGAGTTGCCCAGATTCCTGCTGCTACGATCGCCTCTGTATCCTCTCTCATAGGGACAACCAGCGATGTGAGCATGGATATTGACTAATCCAGGGATGATGAGTCTCTTTTTTGCTTCAATCTTCTTATCCGTCTGTCCTGAGTATGTTTTTCCCACGTGAACTATTTTGTCATCTCTTACTACCACTATGCCATTCTCGAGGAGTCTGTGCTCTTGACCATCGAAGGCTACGATGAGGGGAGCCCTAATCTCCGTTATCATTGTTCATGAGGACAATCGTTCAGATATAAAAAACCTGCAATAGTGAGCGCCCGTTTTCAGATGGGAACAAAAACGCCTCATTGGGTGCTGAACAAGATATGGAGTGTCTGCTACGACTGTGCGCTACTGCACAAGGCTTTAATTTCCAGACTAATTCTTGGGCAACAAATGGTCAAGGTAGATCTGAAAGATCTGGTAATCCGAAGGAAATTCAGGATTCCAGCAAGAAGCTATATGCTTCACGATACTATTTTGAGGCAGATTCTGAAGCAGGAACCAGTAGCTTCGAGTTACCTGAGGGACACATATTTCACCTACACGAGGAACGGGTATTTCCGCTTCGACCATGAGGCCCTCTTGTCAATGAGCTATCTTGCTCTGAAGGAAGAATCTATTACTGTCGATGAAATTGAGGGGTGCAAGCGTCAACTTGGAGATTGTGTCAGTAATGGCTCCATTTCAACGGTGCTTTCTACGTCGGTTGAGATCACCTATGTGATTCTCGGCGAGGACTCCTATGGGTGCATTTGTGAAGTTGTGGGCTATCCTCTGCTTCATGAACTGGTCCAGAAGAAACTGCTTATAGACCCCGGCGAAAATGGGATTCAAAACTCGATTCTAGGGTGTGAT
>JBGOZA010000120.1:0-4470 GCA_041480025.1 Bathyarchaeia archaeon
CAAGGTAGACCAACAAAAGCTAGCTGTTTGAGTCCTTCTTCTGCGGCGTCTGAGAGAATAGTTATCCCTGCAGAATAGCAGTAACGGGATCCTGCAGCTTCGACTGCTTCCTCGCTGCTTCTTGCTAGAATTGGTCTTGGCAGCCAAGGTACCGTGGGCTGAGTGGATGAAACCACTGCTCCATCTAGGGTACTTGTGGTTAAGCCGTTCATCAAGATCGCCGTAGCTGCACCACCATCTTGGCAGGCTTCTCTGACTCTGGTACTATGAGCTTGTCCAATATTTGTTGTCAGATGGATGCCAAATGCGTCGTCGGGATTGCGGCTATGTCCGAAGATGGTTTTCTCTAGCTGAGTCAGGTCTGTTTGATGTGTTGGACAGACTTGGAGACATAAACCGCAGCTTCTGCATTCAGAGCTGAGCTTAGGGCCGTTTTCATATTCCAAGACTCTGAATGGACATGCTGTATAGCAAGCACCACATCGAGTACATCGAATTCCAATAGTGTTCACAAGTTGTTCAAAACCATCAGTTTGCAATGATTTCACGTTCTCCTGTTCTGAGTCCGGTGGCTCGCCCATGCCACAGCGCGGCTGAATAATACTATAATATGAGCGTTTATAGCATCTGAGTTCCGTTTGATGTTGTGGAGGGATTCTTGGTGCATTCGAAGAGGGAGATCTCTGTGATTGGGCTCACAGATATTGGAGAGGTTACTGAGGGAACGGATTTAGGGCAAATGATCTATCAAGCGACACTGTCGGAAGACGTGTTGCTACAAGACAATGACGTTATTGTTGTTACTCAGAAGATCGTATCAAAAGCAGAGGGACGGTTATTCAGACTTTCAGAAATAGAACCATCATCGTTTGCCACAGAAGTTGCGAAGAGGACGGGCAAAGATCCTGCTATTGTTGAGCTTATACTTAGAGAATCTCGTGCCATAGTGAGAATGAGTGGAAAACATCTGATAACACAAACTAAGCATGGCTGGATATGTGCAAATGCGGGAGTAGATGTCTCAAACGTTTCCGGAGGAGACTCAGCTGCTCTTCTACCCGTGAACCCTGACAAATCCGCCAGAAGAATAAGAGAAACGATTCAGAAATTGTCTGGAAAAAAAGTGGCAGTGATAGTATCAGACACTTTTGGTCGCCCGTTCAGAATCGGACATACTGATGTAGCCATAGGCTGTTCGGGAATATCTCCCATTCTCGACTTGCGAGGTTCCGTAGACTCCTACGGCTATGTCATGAGGGTCAAGCAGACTGCGATTATTGATGAACTGGCTTCAGCAGCTGAACTGGTTGTTGGCAACTCTAGCGAACGCGTTCCAGTAGCAATAGTTCGTGGCGCACGTTATACCATTGATGAGAAAGCACGAGCGCGGCAGCTGATTATGGAAGAAAAGAATAATCTTTTCAGATGATTCAGTTCAGAGTCGCCCTAGGCCAAACGTGAGATGATGATGGTTGAGGGCCGAGTTATCCAAAAAACTGGAGAGATGACGTGAAATTAGGCCTTTCTACTAAATCACAGCCCTCGTATGTTGCGTATCTTATTAAAGCCATATAATCTTGAGAATGACTATCAATCCAAATGTGATTTCCTTGCTAAAAATAGCGCCTTCAATACTGTCAGCTGATTTCGGTCAACTCTCCAGTGAGGTCAGAAAAGTCGAAGAGGCTGGGGCAGACATGCTCCACATAGACGTCATGGATGGACATTTTGTCCCAAATCTCAGCATTGGTCCAATGATTGTGAAATCCATAAGGGCTGGAAGTCATCTTTTCTTTGACGTGCATCTAATGGTTGATGAACCAGAGAAGTTCATCAATTCATATGTCGATGCAGGCGCTGACATGATTACGATACATGGAGACAAATCACATCGTCTTTATGAAACAATAAGCGTCGTCAAGAGTCTCAAGAGAAAGGTTGGCGTTGCTCTGTGTCCGATGACTCCTCTGAACCAGCTTGACTATGTTCTAAGCGATGTTGATCTAATCCTTATCATGAGCGTCGAGCCGGGTTTTGGTGGGCAATCCTTCATCCCAAGCATTCTCGCCAAGATAAGAGAAGCAAGGAAGATCATCAACTCAAAGGGATTGAAGATAGATCTGGCAGTTGATGGAGGCCTAAATGAGCAAACGGTTAGAAAAGTTGTTGAGGCGGGTGCAAACGTGCTGATAATGGGCTCAGCTGTTTTTGGAAAGAATAGTCAAAGCGAGATCAAGGAACTGTTCAGATCCATTCGAGACATACAAAATGAATAGTGGATGTTTAATCTGTTCGAAATCACACTGCAGAAACATTATTAAATCTACAGATATGTGAGTGGGGGCATGGCTGGCCTGAAAACGGAGAGCAAGCACACAGAATCAGTAGCAGAGCTCGTTAAGAAAGCTCATGGTTTCAGGCGAGACATATTGGAAATGACCTATGCAGCAGGTTCAGGCCATCCAGGAGGATCTCTCTCCGCCATAGACATAATTACTGTGTTGTATTTCCATTCTATGAAAACAGATCCGAAGAACCCTAGTTGGCCTGACCGAGACCGCTTCATATTGTCGAAAGGCCATTGTTGCCCCGCTTTGTACGCAGTGCTGGCGGGAAAGGGTTTCTTTCCCAAAGAAGAACTGATGAACTTGAGGAAATTCGGGAGCCTGCTTCAGGGTCATCCGGACATGACTATAACTCCGGGGATAGAAATGTCCACCGGATCACTTGGTCAAGGGCTATCTGTTGCCTGTGGGATAGCAATAGCTGCTCGTCTTGACAAGAAGAACTACAGAGTATATTGCATGATTGGTGATGGTGAATGTCAAGAAGGTAATATCTGGATAGGAGCTATGTTGGGAGCTCATCTGAAACTTGATAACCTAACAGCTATTCTCGACCGAAATGGGCTTCAGATTGACGGTACCACTGAGCAGGTATTGTCTCTTGAACCCCTATCTGACAAATGGAGATCTTTCGGATGGCACGTCATCGAAATTGATGGACACGATATGCATCAGATAATCTCAGCACTAGAATTGGCAGCAACTATCAAGGAAAAACCGACGATAATCATAGCAAAGACAGTCAAAGGCAAAGGGGTCTCCTTCATGGAAGGTCAGGTTGGGTACCATGGTCGAGCTCTAACCAAAGATGAGATGGAAAAGGCCAGAGAAGAACTCTCGAGGACTGACAACTCATGAGTCGACCAAGAATAGCTACAAGAGATGCCTATGGGAGAACTCTTGTCGAACTCGGGCGAATTGACCCAAACATAATGGCTCTTGATGCGGATCTTGCAGATTCAACAAGAACCGCATGGTTTGCAAAAGAGTTCCCGAATAGGTTCATTGATGTAGGCGTTGCTGAAGAGAACCTGTTCACTGTAGCAGCTGGTCTAGCTACTACTGGCAAGATTCCGTTTGCTAGCAGTTTCGCAGTCTTCGCCACGGAGAGAGCATTCAACCAAATTCGCCAATCAATAGCTTTCACCAATCTCAATGTCAAGATCGTGGCTTCACACGGAGGAGTATCTGTTGGTGAAGACGGCGCCTCTCACCACGGCATTTTTGACATAGGCCTAATGCGAATCTTACCAAACATGATGGTATTGAATCCGGCAGATGCTGTTGAAACAACCCTCGCCACAAAAGCAATAGCAGAATACAGAGGGCCTGTGTACATGAGGACAGGCAGATCACCAGTACCACAGATCTACGACGAAGACTTTGGTTTCGAAGGAAGACGTTTCGATTTCAGACTGGGTAGAGCTGTTACTCTACGCGACGGCAATGATCTAGCAATCATAGCATCAGGGATTATGGTAGCTGAAGCATTGGAAGCATCAGACCAACTAGCTGCAGAAGGGGTGAGAGTGCGAGTCATAGATATGCATACGATCAAGCCATTAGATGTTGGAGCAGTCGCGAACGCAGCCAAAGACTGCGGAGCCTTTGTCACTGCAGAAGAACATGCCATAATAGGTGGACTCGGAAGCGCAGTTGCAGATGCCTCAGTCAGTTCTACTCCCGTACCAATTGAAATGATAGGAGTCAGAGACGTTTTTACGTTATCAGGATCTCCTGATGTTCTTTTCAAGGAATATGGGCTTTCAACTGAGAGCTTAGTCTCAGCCTCAAGAAGAGTATTATCCAGAAAGAAATGAGGAGTAATCTGGGAAAAAGAAACAACGGTTCTCCAAAGATCACCATAGACATCATACATGTTATCAATACTTAGACGGTGTCCATAAAGAGTAAGCGAGGATGCAGCCTATTCTTAGTTGGAAGGGGGAATTCTTGGGAATTCTTCAGGATTTCAAGAAATACAGTCTAGAGGATGAGAAATCATGCCTCTGCTGTAGTGCATGGGATGATCTGTATTCATCGCTGACAGCGAACTTGGGACATTGTCGTAGATACGACATGATAACCCAAGATGAAGAATTATGCGCGACATGGGACCAGAGAC
>JBGOZA010000121.1:0-4468 GCA_041480025.1 Bathyarchaeia archaeon
GCTTCCTGTCTTTCACCTATACGATAATGTTTCTTGGACCAGAGTCGGGCTGAATCATGAGTTGGAGGTTCATCAATTTGTATTAGTTCACCTTTGACTTTGCCATATTCAAGCTTGAAATCAGGTATCATCAAATCCTTTCTTGCAGTTTCTTTCTTATAGAAGTCGTAGAGCCTGAATGTAGCTTCTTCAAGTATCGACCATTCGTCTCTCAAGACTATCCCCTTGTTAATAGCGTCACTCTTCGACAGTTCAATGTCATGTCCTACTTCACTTTTGGTAGTTGGTGTAAGTATGATCTCAGGCAATTCCTCAGCTAGTTGCAGTCCATTTGGAAGACTTAATCCACTGATGAAGTGTTCCCCCCCAATGTATTTGCGCCATGCCGAACCGTAAATGTGACTTCTGGCGACCCATTCAATATCTATTCTATCAGCTCTCAGGACTTCTATGCTTCTCTCATCGGTCTTTTCAATGAAATGATTGGGGAATATCGATTTAGTTTTCTCCAACCAGTAGGCAGATAGTTGATTGAGTGCCCATCCTTTGGACGGTATTCCATTCGGAAGAATAACATCAAAGGCTGATACTCTGTCAGTGGAGACTATGAGCAGGTGGTTTTCTTTTTCATATATGTCACGGACTTTTCCTCGTTTGAGGACAGGCAGTGGGTAGTTTGACTGTATCAGGATCTCGCTGTTCATCATTCTGAACCTCAAATTGCAGTGATAGTTAAGATTCTGAGTCTAATGAATGAAGCGGTAGTTTTCTAATCATAATCGTATTCAAATCAGCGAAAGCATTATCTGCTCGAAGATGACTGTTGTGGCCCAAAATAGTACTGCAGAATGAAGAGCCCAGTGTCGACTCTTGCGGTACCTTCCCTGATTGCGAACCTCTAAAGTGGCCTCTTGATATTGAAGATCGTATGTGAAGCATTGATTCAGCTTGAATACATCTGTAAGGTCTTGGAATTCATTTCTTTGGAAATGTCGGTGTGATGTTGGTTGGAGACATTCATGTTCTATGCGATTACGTCTTCACTGTTCTTCTCTATTTTCATGTTTGCTGCCAAGTATGTGATATCGAAGAAGATGAGCAGCTTTATTTCCTTCATTTACATGCAGGGCATTTTGATAGTAGCTATCTTCCCCATTCTGTCCTTGATAATCGCGCCAGGCCAGGTTACTCTGCCCCCTGCGGAAGTGATTCCCTACGCGTACATCTCTGGAGCAACCTCTATCATAGCCTATCTGTTGACGTATTATGGTCTAACCAAATATGATGCTTCTTCCGCTGTTCCCATTGTAGGAATAAAGCCTATCTTCGTTATCCCTCTCAGCTATGTTTTTCTCGGAGAATTCTATGGCTTCGATGTTATTCTATGGATTATCATTGCTGTTTTAGGAGCAGTCATGACTTCATGGGATGAGAACATAAGGGCAAGGCAGCTCTTCTCATTCAAGAACAAAGCACTTTGGATTTTCATGGCTGCGGCTTTTCTATACACCGCCGGGAATGTGGCCGTTAAGCCTGCGATGAAGCTGGTGACGAATTTCAACTTCCTGGTTTGGCGTGAAATCGGTTGGTTTTGTGTCTTGTTGGCATTGATGCCATTGATATTTCATGAAGAAAACTGGGCGAGTCTGCGAGGGGAATGGAGAGGTGCCTTGCGGGCTGTGCTTCTGGTCGTGTTGGCGCAATATTTCGGTTATATATTGTTGTTCTATGCTTTAGGGTTCTCTGTCCAGATCACTGAGGGGCTGAATGGTAGTCAGGGTCTTTTCGCTGTTGCTGCCGGGTTTGTGTTGTCTAGGACCAAATCAGGGTTAATTTCTGAGAGGCACGAAAGCAGAATATACCTAATAAGAGCTGTGGGGGCGTTGTTGATCCTATTTGGCACTTACGAGCTTTCCTACGCATTCAGAAGTTGACTAGAGAATTCTGCAGATATCGAATGCCTCTTTAGTTCTAGCGCGCTACATTTGGTTTCAACATGTGTGGCCAATTGATCTCGGTATTCGAGTTGGCTTATCCTTGTCAGATTTCCTGAAGCGCGCGGGGTCATACACGTATCGATACCTGATACGTCAGATGCGATGGTTTGGGAGTGTAGTCTCTGACTTGCCTCAGATAACTCATTTGTCGCTGAGGATCTCGATTCCTGGAAGGATCTTTCCTCCCACGTATTCGAGTGAGGCTCCTCCACCAGTTGAAATATGGCTGACTTCGGATTCCTTTACTCCTGCTTTTTCCAAGGCTGAGACCGAATCACCGCCAGCGATTATCGTTGTTGATCCGCGGAAATGTGCCAAAGCAATTGCCTGAGCGACGTCTGTAGTCCCGTGGGAGAACTCCCTAATCTCAAATAAGCCCATAGGACCGTTCCAAAACACGGTTCCTCCTCCAGAAGCTATTATTGACGTATATCTTTGTGAGGTTAAGGGTCCTATGTCAAATCCCTTCATATTCGCAGGGATCCCGCCCCGTACTAGCTCAGCTTGGGTAGGGAGATCAACATCTGGTGAAATTATGTGATCCTCAGGAAGCAGTATTTTCTCTTCTCTTTTTAGAATCTCGCTTCCCCAAGCTAGGACATCATTTTCTATCGGAGATTTGCCAATAGAGACTCCTTTTGATGCTAGCAGAGTGTATGCTATGCAGCCTCCGACCAGCACTTTATCCACCTTCTCAATCAGGTTCTTCATTGCATCTATCTTGTCGCGAATCTTTGCTCCTCCGACCACTAGGATGAAAGGATGATCAGGCTCATCCCTGACCTTCCTTAAGTAAGTCAAATCCTTCTGCAATTGAAGGCCCGCAAGTCTGTACTGCAAAAGGGCAGGTACTCCGTAGGTCGACGAATGCTTCCTGTGGGAGGCACTGAAAGCGTCATTGACAAAGACCTCTGCAAGCGAGGCGAGGGCGCGTGAGAACTCACCATCGTTCTTCTCTTCTTCCACATGGAAGCGTAGGTTCTCAAGGAGGAGGATCTCTCCAACTCTTAGATCCTTCACAGCGTTCTCGACATCTTTGCCGATACATTCACCGACCCATTTTACCCTCTTACTGGTAAGGCTCTGGAGACGCTCAGCCGTAGGTCGCAACGACATAGCTGGATCAGGCTTTCCATCTGGTCTACCTAGATGTGACACTACTACGAGCTTTGCTCCTCTTGAACAGAGATAGTCCAATGTTGGAATTGAACTTCTTATCCTATAGTCATCGTCGACCTTTCCCTCCTTCAAAGGCACATTGAAATCAACCCTAACTAGAACGATTTTTCCATCATAGAATTCATCTGGAAAATCTGTTATAGAAGCCTTCATCCTCACATCTCCCTCATTGAGAATCAATTCCTAGCCTGTTCGACTCATTCCTAATCAAGCATAGACATCAGTAAAGGCATCAAACTCGACCCTATCGGGATAATCCCCAAGCTACCCTTTGCACAGTTCTTCTCGCAAAATCTTCCGACCCCGTCTTTCTGGAGGTTCCTTCCGGCAATAAGTAATGGTACTGGATCGTCTGAATGTGTCTTCATCTTGCACGGGGTTGCGTGGTCGGCTGTCACACAGACTAGGGTCTTCTTGAGAACCAGTACATCGAGTATCTTACCGAAGAAGTCTCTATCAACAGTCTCTATTGACTTCCTCTTTAGTTCGAAATCACCGTCGTGGGCTGGTTCATCAGGTCCCTTGATGTGGACATAGAAGCAGTCATGATATTGAAGATTACCGCACAATTCGTCAGCCTTCAGTTGGCTGTCGATACTCAGATTACCTGAGGGTGGTGGGAGTTCTATAGTTGTCATGCCAGCGAGTACTGCTATTCCTTTCTCGACCGGCATCTCGACCAAGCAGGCGAAATCGGCGTCGAAATTCTTGTTTATATTAAACAGGTCCGGTAGTCTGTCGCCTGCATCCCTGGACAGTATGGCGTTGGCTTTCAGTTTTCCAGATTGCTCACGCTTACTATTGACAGGGTGATTCTCAAGTAGTATTCTTGTTTTCTGGGTGAATTCGTTGACAAGTCCTGCTGAGATCTGTGCTTCATAACTGTTGTCCAGTGGTTCGCATTTATTCACAAAAGCTTCGGCATCCTGTTTTGACTCGGCAACACCGAATCCTTTCACGCGCGCGTATGCAGGGTCGGTATTCCCGATCTCTCCTGAGAGCCTGCCGCCTATTCTCCTTATTACCAGAACCCCACGATGGCCGATAGTGCTTTTGAATTCAAAATTGGAAGGAACGGTCTCCAGACTTATTTCCGAATTGATCGATTTACTCAGCTCAGCAGCTTCAGAAGCTGAAAGGTTTCTCCCAACACGACGATCCAGAATCTTGTTGTTCTTGTCAACCGTTGCAAAATTGCATCTGAGGCCCAGCTCTCCCTTTGTCATTTTCATGCCTGAACCAAAAGCCTCCAGTGGGCCCCTTCCAGTGTAGAATCTAGCAGGGTCGTATCC
>JBGOZA010000122.1:0-4378 GCA_041480025.1 Bathyarchaeia archaeon
CATATTCTAATTTCGTAGCGTCACCCTGAGACAGTTTCACAGAGACATTTTCGCTTTGGGCTCTGGCTTTTGCGATCTGGATTCGTTCAGTAGTATAGTCCAGTCCCGTACACTTATAGCCGCGTTGAGCCAATCCGATTACGTGTCTACCTCCTCCACATACAACATCGAGGACTTCTTTGACTGGATGAGTTACGTGGGTGTGGAAGGCAAATTCGATGAAGTCAAGCTCAAGTCTGGTGATCTTGGCGAGTCGTCGCCGTCGTTGAGCCAAGTAGTCTTCATAATAGGCTTGGTGCGCACAGTAGTCGCGGGAAGCGTTTAGAACATCTTCCCTCATTTCTCTCAAATGAACCACGATATCTGTTGTCTTTTCTCTCAGAATTTAAGGCAACATCCAGACCTTAAGCGGACAAGAATACTATGGGTTCCGAGCAAGAGTAGCGCGCACGAATATGTTTGCTGGAAGACTAGGATGTTCTGCTTGGGGTTCAGAATATTTATGAAGGCCAGAATTCTCTATGGAAAAGATTGAAGGTTGGACGTATGCAGAAGCTCGAACTCAACGAAGTCAGTGCTGGATACGGAGTGGAAGAGGTCATCCATAGACTCAACCTCAAGATAACTGAACACTCGATCTATGTCGTCCTTGGACCAAATGGGGCTGGAAAAACAACCCTCTTCAGAACAATATGTGGTATTCTAAGACCTTTTTCGGGCCAAGCAAAGTTTGATGACTTGGATCTTTTCAATTCGAAAGAGGCACGTAGAAGAATCGCATATCTATCCCATCTAAATGCGCTTCCAGAGGAAATGACTGTTTTCAATGCCCTGAAGTATTATGCTGACATTGAAGGCGGAGATGTTGAACACGTCCTTGATCTTCTAAGCTTGAATGACTTTAGGGACAGGAAGTTTTCCTCTCTTTCACAAGGACAAAAGAAGAGAGTTTCAGTAGGCAAGATTCTCCTCAGAGAAAGAGATCTATACCTTCTTGATGAACCGACCTCTAATGTTGATCCGAAGATCTCCAAGGAAATCAGAGACATACTGATTGAGTTGAGTAGGAACAAGTTCGTCCTTTACTCATCGCATAATCTTTACGAAGCAAGGGAAATTGGGACATACCTGATTCTCATTAAGAATGGAGAACTCAAGCTCTTTGACAAGATAGAGAATGTGAAAACGAGACAGTACCGCGTGGGCATCAAGACTCTAAACGATGCATCGAAACTATTGCCCAAATCAAAGTACGAAAATGGATACTATGTGTTGACGGTTAACAGCCCACAAGAGGTGGCAGAGATTGTCAAGGATTTGGTGCAAGGTGGTGCTCAGCTAGTGGAGCTCCGCGAGTTGGATAATCCATTACAAGAATTCTTTGAGGAATGATTGAAATGAGCTTCTGGCAGATCACTCTGAGAAGAAGTGTTAGACTTAGTCGGACTTACGTTGTTTTGGGCGTGGGAATGTCGGTCTATGGGACAATTATGTCGAATATATTATCTTTGATTCGAGCAGATTCTGTTAATCCATCTAGCACAGCGATTGACTTTGTGAATAGTTTTCCTGTTCTGTCAGTAGCTATTCTCTCGCTCTCGGCAATGCTTTCTTCAATGCCTGTGGTGATGCTATTTGTGTACGACAAGAACAATGGGGTTCTTGAGTATCTTCTTTCAACTGGGCTTGACCAACTCGACATTTTCAAAGGATATGTGAAAGCTTCATTGTCTTTGGCAACTTATCTCCTAGTCTTTTCGAATATCTTCAACACGGCTATAGGTTTCTATCTGGGCACTGGTTTGGGCTTATTGGCAAGCATGGCTGTTCTAACGTCTGCAATTGGCATTTCAGAAGTCTTCTTAGTCACTATTTCTATGATGGCCTTCAGTTCTTTTCAGAGAACGCCTATGGGGGCAAATCAGCCTCTAGGGGTCATAATTGGAATTATCCCAATGTTTCCTGCATTGATTCTTCCTCTCATGTTTCCCTCGTATGCCTTGGTCATCGACATCTCGATTGCTGCTGTAACCTTACTTGTTTCCCTGATACTACTTCTTTCTGTTAGTCGTCTTATCTTGAGGGAGAAGCTGCTGCCTTAACGAAGAGCGCGCGCTTCTTTGTTACACACCATATGCCCAATGGATAATTCACGCGACGTTTTAATATTGATAGAAGCTTCTATAGTTAGTTGATAATAATGGCTATTCCCGATGATCTGAAAAACATACTTGGCTCGAATGAAAAAGTCGAGTTGTACATTAAGCAGAAAATCTACCATCCACAGATCAGCATCGACTCCGTACTAATTACTAGTGAACGGATAATTCTGCGACACCCTCACGCGCTTGGGACACATAAGGATTTCACAGATTTCAGTTACAAGGACATTTCGAACGTCGTGCTGGAAAAGGGAGTATTACGATCAACAATCAAGTGTACACTCAGGCTCGGTGGAGAACCACTATCATTGAGCGACTTAGCCAACGACGATGCAGAAAAGGCGTATGGAATCATAAGAGAGAACTCTGTCAGATTCCAAGCACCTTCATCAACCGGAAACGCTAGCGTTCCTCCTTCTCAGCAAGGCGCGCCAGCCGAAGTCAAGGACGAAGACACCAAAGCCAAAGATTAGAAAAAGAGTCTTTGACCTAGCTAGCCGACAAAATCCTGAAAACTCATTATCAACGCGGGCCAATCCAAGGCATCAGCTCCAGGGCTGACTCTTCACTTTAGACAGATAAGATGGCTCTTATCACAGGCAGGAAGTTCCCGCATGCGGATGGATAACGTTGAAAATGACTTTTAGGCCGGAGAAATGCCTATGGCCGAGCAGTCTGGGCTCGCCCTAGTTGTAGCGCGCGCGCCCGCTGAGTCCACTAGCCCGCCTCATTAATGGGGTTCACGCTCGATGAGCTTTGCCATAGCTGTTCGAAATTCGTCTGAAGAATTCCAACAAGATTCTCCTCATTAGTCCACAGGTACGGACTCTCACTTCCATGAGCGTCTGCCATCGTGGAGAGCATAGCCTCCTTCTGATCAGCAATCATGTAATGAATCGACGGATGAGTAGTATACTTGATACTCAGCTGACTCTTCGACAACCTATTCTTGTTTATGATTTCGTAGATTTGCTTCTCATCTTTGACTGCTTCAGCTACTATTCGAATATTCACCTTTCTCCTAGAAGCCTGCCTCAACGCATCAGAGAAATCGGCGAAACCCAAATCAGCGTTATAGATTGATGTTATAAGACTGACCTCATTCCGACTCTCAGAAACCATCGCCATTCCTCTGTGGTTCACAGCGTTCCACTGCGAAATCATGGTCAAATGGCTCTTCCCGTTCTGGACAAGAGGGGCAATGCCGTTCTTGTTCTGATTCTTCAGGTATTCAACAGTAATTGCCTCTAGAGCAATCGCCTTTCGGCTAGTGTCGTCCCGCAACCGCTTTATCAGGGCTGGTAGTGCTTCTTCCATTGGTGTGGCTCTGACCTTTGTGGGGGTGCCTAGCACCCGCTCTGCCATGCCCATGGCCTCAAGACTTGGCAGAACTCGGTAGACCTCTTCTCGACGGACTCTTGACTCTCTCGTGATCTGGCTGACGGATGCTAAACCCAGCCTCACAATGGAAAGATAAACAGAACTCTGAGTATCCGTGAGTCCGAACTCTCTAAGAGGATTCTCCTTCCCTTTTTGGATAGACATATAAAAATCCCAAAACCATGTGACTGTAAGTATATAGACACATACTCTTATATTTTGTCATATTTTATCATGCGTGCGCTATGTAAGCGAAGCGTCCGTATATGCGCACTCGATGTTACTGTAGACCAACACACACATGTCGTTAAGTAATCGCGCGCTATTACTCCTTTCACCGAGGAGAAAAGTTGAGGGAGGTGAGTCATGAAATGACTGAAGAAAAGAGAATCGCCGAGGCAAAGAAAGCTATAGCACCTGTTGTGAAGGCTCAGGTCATTAAGAGAGATGGAAGAACGGAAGAATTCATTCCCGAGAAGATCATTGTCAGCATTGTTAAGGTAGGAGCTCCAGTAGATCTAGCTAGGCAAATAGCTAAAGATATTCAAAGCAAGGTCAAAGATAAGATTAGCACAGCTGAGATAAGGAGAATAGTTCTAGAAGATCTCCGAAAGAGTAAACCGTTATTCGAGCAAGACTGGCTTATCTACGAGAGAGTCGTGAAGAAGAAAAAACAGTAGAATACAGGAGGTGATTGGAATGGATGAAGAGAATAAGGAGAAGGTGAAAAAAGTCGCTGAGAAGGCTGGTGAAGACGTCGTAAAGGGAACAAAGGAGGGCATCGAAGCGGTAAAAGCCTTCGGCAAAGGAGTCAAGAAAGAAATCGACAAACACAA